>NZ_DBHIEC010000004.1:0-169639 GCF_057250765.1 Catonella sp. | reverse complement strand
TTTATTGTTTATTCGAGGATTGTTATCTCTGTGATAAATCCTTTTGAATACAATGTATAAAGTATTGATAAGGGAGGTGTTCACATGTCAATCTGTCCAAAGAATAAGAGCTCTAAGGGTCATAGAGATGCTCGTAGAGCAAACTGGAAGATGAGTGCTCCAGCACTTGTTAAGTGCAGTAACTGCGGAGAGCTTATGGTTCCTCACAGAGTTTGCAAGGCTTGCGGTTCTTACAACAAGAAAGAGATCGTTAAAGTTGAAGCATAAAATTGATTAAACAATATAAGCCACTTCTTAGGAGGTGGCTTTTTTGTTTAATTAGAACTTTTAATTGACTTTTTATACATTTATCATTACTCTATAAATAGACCTGAATATGGCAATAGTTTAAATACTTTGATGCAGGAATGTACTGTGAGGCTAATCATAAACAATTTAAAAAGGAGAAGAATAAGATGAACAAAACCTGGTGGAAAGAAAGTGTAGTATATCAGATATATCCAAGAAGCTTTTACGACAGCAATGGTGATGGTATAGGTGACTTAAAGGGAATAACTGAGAAACTCCCTTATCTAAAAGAACTTGGAATAAATGTAATCTGGCTATCGCCTGTTTATCAGTCTCCTAATGATGACAATGGCTATGACATAAGCGACTACGAAGCTATAATGACAGAGTTTGGCACTATGGATGACTTTGATGCAATGCTTGATAAGGCTCATAGTTTGGGTATTAAAATAGTTATGGATTTGGTGGTTAACCATACTTCTGACGAACATAAGTGGTTTATTGAAAGCCGCAGTTCCAAGGACAATCCAAAGCGTGACTACTACATATGGAAGGACGGGAAAGATGGCAAGGAGCCAAATAACTGGGGTTCCTGTTTTTCAGGTTCAGCCTGGCAGTATGATGAGAAAACAGGACAGTATTATTTACATCTATTTTCAAAGAAACAGCCTGACCTTAACTGGGAAAATGAAAAGGTTAGGGAAGAAGTCTATGCTATGATGAACCGTTGGTGTGAAAAGGGCATAGATGGCTTTAGAATGGACGTTATCAGCCTTATATCAAAGGATCAAAGCTTCCCTGATGGCCCAACCAATGGAGGCCTTTATGGAAGCTTTGAAGCCTGCGTTAATGGACCAAGAGTGCATGAGTATTTGCAGGAAATGAATAAAAAGGTTTTGTCAAAATATGACCTTATGACCGTAGGTGAGTGTGCAGGCGTAACTGTCGAGGAGGCTAAAAAGTATGCAAACTCTGCCGGAACTGAGCTTAGTATGGTATTTCAGTTTGAGCATACAGGGCTTGACAATGGAGAGACTATGAAGTGGTCAACAAAGAGGATTCCATTAGTTCCTCTTAAAGAGAACCTTACTAAATGGCAGAAGGGGCTTAATGGAGTAGCGTGGAATAGCCTTTATTTCTGTAACCATGACCAGCCTAGGATTGTATCAAGACTAGGCAGTGAAAAAGATGAATATAGAGAGCTTTCTGCAAAATGCATAGCCACCTGTCTACATATGATGCAGGGAACTCCTTATGTGTATCAGGGCGAAGAGCTTGGTATGACCAATACGGTATTTAAGTCAGTAGATGACTTTAGAGACCTTGAATCAATCAATGCTTATCATGAGCTCACTGAAAATGGAATAATCAGCCCTGAGGAACTTTTTCCTAAGCTTTGCCATCAGAGCAGGGATAATGCAAGAACTCCAATGCAGTGGGATGACAGTGAAAATGCGGGCTTTACTACCGGAAAACCTTGGATAAATGTTAACCCGAATTACAAAAAGATAAATGCCAAGGAACAGCTAACAAGAGAGGATTCTGTATTTAATTATTATAAAAAGCTTATTTCATTAAGGAAAGAACATGAAATTATAGTTTATGGTGATTATGAATTACTCCTTCCTGATGATGAGGATCTCTTCGTATATTTAAGAAAGCTGAATAATAATATAATATTGGTTGCTTGTAATTTTTCTGAAAATACAAGAAACTTTGACTATAATGATTTTGGAGATGGTAGACTATTAATCAATAACTATAAAGATATTGACCTTAATAACTTGAAATTAAGACCATTTGAAGCATTTGCCATACTTTATTAGAATGGATTCTAGGGTTTATATGGCGGGAGGATGAAGGTTTGGATAATCTGTTATATATTGTAATTGGTTTGTTGTCGATATTGGTTGTTTTACTTCTTTTTTCAAGGAATAAAATCCTTAGGGAAAAGAAGGAAGCCGAAAGAAAGCTAAAAGATACCTTGAGTGACCTTGACAATGTCTACAGCGAGATAAATACAACCCAAGAAGAGCTTAATATGAAGTACAGGGAGATAAAGATGGGTGAAGACAAGATAAAAAAGCTTGCCTATGAAGATTCTTATACAGGACTCCCTAACGGTGTTGCCTTTATTGAGATGCTTACACATACTCTTGAAACCCTCAGAAAAGAAGAGTATGTCGGCATCATGTATATTGACCTTGATAATTTCAAGCAGATAGATGATATGTGGGGACACACAAACTGTGATGAACTAATACTTGATGTGAGCCACAGACTCAGACAGAATTTAGATGAAAATGATTATTTGGCAAAGATGAGCGGTGACGAATTCATGGTTCTTAGCCAAAATATCAGAGACTTAGCAGATTTTGATGAGAAACTAAAAAGAATAGGTAATTCGTTCAGATTCCCTTTCATCACATCATTTGGACAATTAGTTGTAACAACGAGTATAGGCGCGGCAGTTGCTCCTAGAGATGGAACTAAGGCAGATATCCTTATCAAAAATGCCTCAACTGCTCTTACAGAGGCAAAGCATCTTGGTAAAGATAATTATTGTTATTATACTGAGGAAATGACTACTAAAGAAATCGAAAATATGGAACTTCAGTCAAGCCTTACTAATGCTATTAAAAATGACAGCTTAATTGTTAAATATGCTCCGGTTTATGAACTTAAAAGTAAAAACTACGATACACTTCGTATGAGACTTCTCTGGGATAGAGGAGAGCAGGGGGTATGGTATGCAAGAAAATTCATAGGTTTTGCTGAAAAAACAGGTCAGATATTTGCTTTAGGTGAGAATACATTTAAAAAGATTTGTGAGGAAATGAAAACTTTTGCAGATAAAAAGGTAATCCTTCCTCTTTCAAAAAGGCTGGTGCTTAACTACGAATTTAGAAATAAGCTATACAGCATAGTTGAAGAGAGTGATATAGATGTACATAGGCTAACAATTGAAATAGATGAAAATATTTTAATCTCAGACTTGCCTGAGTTTAGCTTTGTTTTAGAAGAAATGGTTGCAAAAGGCTTTAGCTTTAGAGTTGGAAGATACGGAACAGGTGGTATGTCTATGGAGATACTTAAGACGCTGCCTGTATCTCAGATTTCAATTGCTGTAAACAGGCTTTTACAGGAGGATGACGAGGATGAAGTTATTCAGTATTTGAAGATAGTAACTGATGTAGCTAAAAAGTTAGATAAATCTATATCATTTTCAGGAATTACGGATGAAGTGGCAGATAGTATTGCCCTTGAATGTGGTGGAGAATATGTGGAGGGAGAGTTCTATGGACCTCTTTTAACTGTGGATGAAATCAAATAATTGTGCAATATGCCAAAGTTTGGTCATTATTTTTGGTTATTTTGCCGTTGTAATTGTGATAAATTTATTTTATAATTTGAATTGTTTATTTGATTCGGCAAATTGGGGGAAAGCGGTGAAACTTGAATTACAATGAATTTGTCGAGGCAGTTAGAGAAGGACTGCAGAGAAGGCTTGGTTCTTCTTATGAGGTTGTACTGAAAAAGGTTACTAAGAATAACGATGTATGCCGCTATGGCCTTTCATTATTCTGCAAAGATGCTAAGGACAATAAAAAGGTATCCAGGATTGTATACCTGGAAGACTTCTATAGAGAATTCTGTGAGAATCAGTCTTATGAATTAAGCTTGATACAGGATGAACTCTATGACATCTTTATGGATTTTACTACTCCTAAGTTCGATGAAAGAGACTATACAGATATTGGCATAATAAAAGACAGAATAATCTTTGAGCTGGTCAATTTTGAGATGAATCAGGGACGGCTAAGTGGCAGGCCTTATATCAAGGTAATGGATTTGGCGGTTATATTTGCCTTTGTTGCCACGGATCTTGGAAAAGACTTTGGGGTGGTTCACATCACCAATGAGATAGCAGACCAGTTTGGCCTTAGTAGTGCTGAACTTTGGGAGATAGCTAAAAAGAATACGCCAAAGCTATTGGCTCCTGATGTAGTTCCTATGTCAAGCTTCATTCCTGCTAAAGACAGGGAAGAGGATATCGAGGAAATGTACATAGTTTGTAACAAGAGAAAGAGCTGTGGTGCGGGAGTTATCTTGTATGATGAAATTTTGGACAATATATCTTCTAGCTTAGAATCTGATTTATACATCCTTCCAAGTTCCATACATGAAACCATTATTATCAAGGCTACTAAAGACAAGGAAGTGGCAATTTTGCAGGATATGGTTCAGAATATCAACAATACAGTGGTTTCTGATGAAGATGTACTCTCAGACAAGGTATATTGTTATTACAGAAACAGCAAGAAGCTTGAGATAGCATAATTAATTATGAAAGGGTTCGGGTTTTTCCCGTTCCCTTATTTTGTTTTAATTGTGTATATTTTTTTCCCAAATCAGCAAAAGATGGCTGTTTTAATGCTCTTTATCCAAATAAATAATAAAAAGTTGGCATAACATTAGTAAAATTTCAACATAATACTTGAAAAATATCCGTAATAATTGTAAAATATATATATGTACTAAATCCGAGTTTCAGGCTACATAAGTTTGTGGCAGATTGGAGAAGATTATGGACATTTTTAAGTATGAAAGAATTAGAAACGTAGCTCTACTTGGCCATGGCAGCTGCGGAAAGACTACACTTGCAGAGGCCATGGCGTATGTAACGGGTGTAATTACAAGACAGGGGAAAATTGAGGATGGTTCAACCATAAGTGATTATGACAAAGAGGAGCAGAAGAGAACATTTTCTATCCAGACTTCTGTTATTCCTATTGTAAGTGATGAAACAAAGATTAATATTTTAGATACGCCGGGGTATTTTGATTTCGTAGGTGAAGCAGAGCAGGCTGCAAGTGCAGCCGATGCAGCCGTTATTGTAATTTCTGCTAAGGCAGGAGTTCAGGTGGGTACAGAAAAGGCTTGGAATCTTTGCGAAAAATATAAACTTCCAAGAATGTTCTTTGTAACTGATATGGATGATGATAATGCCAGCTACAGGAAGGTAGTGGAAGCATTACAGGAACTATATGGAACAAGGGTTGCTCCTTTCCAGTTACCTATTCGTGAAAATGAAAAGTTCGTTGGTTTTGTAAATGTGGTAAAAATGGCCGGACGTAGATTTAATAACGACGGCACTTATATAGAATCTGATATCCCTGACTATTCTATGGAATATTTACAGACTTATAGAGATGCTCTCTTAGAGGCAGTTGCTGAGACAGGCGATGACATGATGGATAAATACTTCAATGGTGAAGAATTTACTCAGGCTGAGATGTCTACGGCACTTAGAAAGAGCGTTGGCGATACAAGTCTTGTACCTGTGCTTATGGGTTCAGGCCTTGAAGCTAAGGGAGTTAGAAACCTTATCGACCAGATAGTTAACTACTTCCCTTCACCAAACAAGACTATTATTACAGGTATCAATCAGAAGACCGGCAACAGCTTCCATGCTGATTATGACGAGAATAAAGAGATGACTGCTAAGGTATTTAAGACAATAGCTGATCCGTTCATCGGCAAGTTCTCACTTATTAAGATATGTTCTGGTGTACTTAAGGCAGATTCAACTATCTACAATGTAGCAAAGGATGCTGAGGAGAAGATATCAAGGCTTTATGTGCTTAGAGGAAAAGAGCAGATAGAGGTTAAGGAGCTTCACGCAGGGGATATCGGTGCAATTGGAAAGCTTGATATAGCTACCGGTGACAGTATAGCTACCAAGGCTGTACCTGTGGTATATGACAAGCCTTCATTCTCTGTTCCATATACATATATGAGATATGTAACCAAGAATAAAGGTGATGACGATAAGATAGCAAGTGCATTATCGAAGATAGTAGATGAAGATCCAACCATTAAGCTTGTAAATGACAGTGCAAACCGCCAGTCACTCATCTACGGTATTGGAGATCAGCAGCTTGAGGTAGTAGTTAGTAAGCTTGCAAACAGATATAAGGTTGATATCGAGCTTCTTAAGCCACGTATTCCATATAAGGAGACTATTAAGAAGAAGGTTTCAGTTCAGAACAAGTATAAGAAGCAGACTGGTGGACATGGTCAGTACGGTGATGTACATATTACCTTTGAGCCTTCAGATGACCTTGAAAAACAGTATATTTTTGAAGAAACCGTATTTGGTGGTGCAATTCCAAAGAACTTCTTCCCTGCCATTGAAAAGGGTATAGCTGAGTGTGTGGCAAAGGGACCTCTTGCAGGTTATCCTGTAGTTGGACTTAAGGCGACTCTTACAGATGGTTCTTATCATCCTGTAGATTCTTCTGAAATGGCATTTAAGACTGCTGCAATGCAGGCATTTAAGGACGGATTTATGCAGGCTATGCCTATACTTTTAGAGCCTATTGTGACTCTTAGAGTGGTTGTTCCTGACGAATTTACTGGAGATGTAATGGGTGATCTTAACAAGAGAAGAGGAAGAGTAAGTGGAATGAACACTCTTTATGATGGAAGAACTGAGATTCTTGACGATATTCCGCAAGCAAGTCTTATGGGATATTCCACCGACCTAAGGTCTATGACAGGAGGAATAGGGGAATATTCTTATGAATTCAGCCACTATGAGGCAGCTCCTGCAGATGTTCAGGCTAAGGTAGTTGAAGAAAATGCTGCAAGTTCCAAGGAAGAGTAATAGTATTTACTTGTACAATTTGAATTGAATTAAAGAACAGCCGGTCAGGATATTTACATATTCTGACCGGCTGTTTGTTAATAGATAGGTTTTTAAGGGCCTTGTATTTTATGTTACCAGAATACAATATACTTATCTGGGGGGAACGGATTTACTTGTCCGATTTTAATAAATCTAGAGTTTTCAAAGAAAACCTCTCTTATTTTTTGCTTTTTAATATCATTTCCAATAAATACCGCCTTATTAGAGATTTCGTCAGTTCCTACCTCTATCTGATAACGAGAGTCTGCGAGGTCAAACCTAAGGTTAAGGCCCTTAATTGCGAAGCTTCCCTTAGCCCTAAATACATTGCCATATTTACCTCTTATTAGATTTTCAAGAAAGATAATAAATCTTTCAATTGATCTTATAGAAATATCGTTAAGAGAAAAGCTGTCTGGCATTTCTTCATAATCTTCTTTAACAGGAATTTCTATAGCTCCGTCAAGATATTTAAGAAGAAGACTATCCCAGAAAGAGTCAGGTAAGGTAGAGTAGTGCTCGGTAATTATCTTACAGTTTGGATTTATTTCGCTTACTTCAAGTTTTAGCTTATCTTTCTCTTCGGAGGATAAATTCTCGGTTTTTGAAAATATAGCGGTATCAGCATATTCTATCTGATTCTTATATATTTCAGGGAATTCGTCCTTATAGCGTTCAATACTTAAGGCATCTACAATCGAAATAGGCGCCATAAGCCTTATATGCTCGTATTCAATCTGAGAAAGATTGGCTATGAGATTGCTAAGCATAGCAACGCCTGTAGGCTCTATAACAAGATAATCAGGATTGACAGTGTTTGCTATAGTAAGTATGGAAGCAGCAAAGTCGCCCTTTACAGAGCAACAGATACAGCCCTCAGTCAGTTCCCATATATTTACATTTGTAGCCTCTTTTAGAATATCGCCATCTACACCGGAGGTACCGTACTCGTTTTCAAAAATAGCTATCTCTTTTTCGGTGCGCCTCGCAAGTTCTTTGATAAATGTAGTTTTGCCTGCCCCCAAAAATCCTGATACTATAAGTATTTTCATATATCTCCTCAAATCTTTGATACCTGTACAGAGAAATACTCTATACAGGTATCTATTAGTTATTTTATAGCTATATTTATAGCGTTAATTGATACAAGTGTCAATATCTATAACACCAACATCATTTAACCAAGTAGCAATCGCTACCGTAATCAGACTTTATCTTAGTCCTGAATCTTGATTACAGGCTTAATAAGGTCTGCAGGCTTATCTCTCATAAGGAAGAGAGCCTCTTCAATATGATCCCAGCCCTCAAATACGTGGGTTGAAAGAGGAGAAAGGTCAAGCTTTCCTGCTGAAACAAGTGCAGAAAGCTTCTCCATACGAAGTCTACCACCAGGCATAAGACCACCATTAATAAGCTTATGTCCCATACCTACACCCCATTCAACACGAGGAATATCAATATTTTCACCGGATCCGAGGTAGTTAACATTACCAATTCTTCCACCCGGCTTTAAGCATTTAACAGCAGGAGAGAAGGTTTCAACGCCGCCGCCTGCGATGATTACCTTATCAACACCCTTGCCATTAGTCATAGCCATAACCTGCTCATTAATTGAGCCGTTCTTATAGCTGATGAAATCAGTAGCACCATAGCCCTTTGCTGCATCAATGCAGACCTGTCTTGTACCTACTGCGATGATTCTTGAAGCACCACGAAGGTTTGCTCCTGCAACAGACATAAGACCTACAGGACCAATACCGATAACAAGAACAGTATCGCCATACTGAACATCTGCAAGCTCAGCGCCATGGAAGCCTGTAGGAACCATGTCTGAGAGCATGCAGGCATCAACTGTATTTATGTTGCTAGGAAGGTGAGCAAGGTTTCCATCTGCATCATTTACATGGAAAAACTCTGAGAATACACCATCCTTAAAGTTTGAGAACTTCCAGCCTGCAAGCATACCGCCAGAGTGCATTGAGAAGCCTGCCTGAGCCTCAAGTGAGTTCCAGTCAGGTGTAATAGCAGGTACGAGAACTCTGTCGCCAGGCTTAAAGTCTTTAACTAATTCGCCGACCTCAACAACCTCAGCACAGCCTTCATGTCCTAAGATCATATTATGTCTTTCGCCGATAGCACCCTCCCAAAGTGTGTGTACATCAGAAGTACATATTGCGAGAGCAAGTGGCTTACAGATGGCATCAAGAGGACCGCACTTAGGTCTCTCTTTCTCAATCCAGCCTGACTCTCCGATTTTTAACATTGCGTAACCCTTCATCATAGTTCTCCTTTCAAATTGTATTTATTTAATATAAGTTATGTGAATATTATAACAGTTTGTTAAAAAAATATCAATAAAAATTTTGAAAAAACTTATAGTATTTTTTGCAAAATTCTTCAATATAATAGAAGATAGTAATAAGTAATATAGTTTATATATTTAAGCAGAACTGTAATTGAAATATATTATACAAAATATTGATATACTTTGGATATTGACCTTATTAAGCATTTTGAATTAAAATGATGTGTATGTGAAAGATAATAAATTCATTTGCAAGCCTGCATAGAATTTTATACTTAAGATACTTGTAAAAAATTAAGTAATCAAGGTGATTGGAGTCAAATAAAATGAGAAACAATATAGAAGATATTACAAAATTTATTTTTATAAAGGATGAACCTGAGAAAGCTGACATCATCTTCATACCTGGTTCATCTAACTGGGTTCTTGCTGAAACTGCAGCAAGGCTGTATAAGGAGGGCAAGGCAAGTAAGATTATGCCTTCAGGTATGTATTTTTATCAGTTTGGCAGATTTATGAATGAAAGGGTAACTGATGAGAGATATAAGGGTGTTTACAGGACAGAGGCAGAGTTTTTAGCATCGGTTCTTATAAAAAACGGCGTACCTGAGGAAAATGTGATTAAGGAAGAAAGAGCTACAAATACTTATGAAAATGCTATTTTTTCAAAAAAACTGATTAAAGAAATGGGAATTGAAGTAAAAACTGCCATTCTATGTCCACAGGCTTTTCATGCAAGGAGAGCCTTTATGACATATTCACATTTATTTCCTGATACTAAGCTATTTGTAGTCCCAACCAACACTCAAAACATGACCTCAGATAACTGGTACAATACGGAAAGAGGCAGACAGGTTGTACTCGGAGAGCTTAGGAAATGTGGTGAATATTTCGAAAATTACATAAAAGATATAAGCTTATCACAATCAGAGTAATCTTCATTGTTCTTTAATGAGAACATAGGTATTTTGCCAAAATTTCAGTTGCAATTATATGTCGGATTGGATAATATAGCATTAAGTAGGTAATTGCAATAGCGGGTAACAATAAGTATTTTACAAGATAGTTAAATGATATTTCCGGAGTATGATGGACTAGCAAACGGATTATTTATCATTATACAAAGAGTAAAGTATGTGTTTTATGATTACTAAGATAATAATAGGAGGTGCTTATGGCTACAGGTGGTTCGTTTAAGTTCTCTGAAGAGTACAAGATTAAAAGTGAGCTGACCATATCTACAAAGCTTGGTTTATCAGATGCTCCGATTACTTATTTCAGGCTGGGCAGGGGAACTGATATAAGCAAGGAAAGCTATGACTCTCCTGTGCTTTACATTGGTACAGACGGCAGTGGAAGATTTCATCTCAATGAAAATGATGAAGTAAAAATGTCCGGAAATGATATACTTTATGTGGCACCTAAAACCTTATGCGGTATGTCTGCAGGAAACGAGGACGGACTTGCATATATAGAGATTTTATTAGAAAAGGAGATTAATATGAATAGTGTATTAAAAGCAGGAGAAGTAACCAAATTAAAGAACTTACTTGACTATGAGAAGGGTAGCATCACAAATCTTGACCTCATCGGACAGGACAATCTTAAGTTTATGATAATGGCTTTTGATGAAGGCTGCTATCTTTCAGAGCATCGTGCTCCAGGTGAAGCAATTGTTTTTGCTCTTGAAGGCAAGGGAATTATAAACTACGAGGGTACTGACTATGAGGTAAATGAAGGCGATAACTTCAAATTCGATAAAAATGCCCTTCATAGCGTAAAAGCGGTTGGAAGATTCAAGATGGCACTTTTACTTGTAAAATAATGGTTTATTAGCAGGCGGCAGTTTCCTTATGGAGGCTGTCGTTTTTTTTATGTTATATGAATTTCCTCTGGAATCTCTTATGACAAAAAAACTCTGTGCAGGATTTTTTCTTGTATAAATTTACAGTATATATTTTCTATATACAGATTCGCTAATCTACTTAAAGTAGGCATTTATGTTAATTGAAAAACAAAGAAGTATAGTGGTTAGTGTGGATTTTAAGTTGTGTTTAGAGTATAATTAAGGAAGTATTTTATGAGTTGCTAATAGGAGATATATATATGGATAATAATTATTTGTTATATCATGGAAGCAATGTTATAGTTGTAAATCCAAGAATATTAATTAATAGTCATTATAAGGATTTTGGCTATGGGTTTTATTGTACCAATATAGAAAAACAAGCAAAGAGGTGGGCAATAACAAAACCTGGTAAGTCGTATATTAATAAGTATCTTTATCAGGAAAATTCCAGTTTAGAATCACTTGTATTTGAGACTATGACTGAAGAGTGGTTGGAATTTGTTGTAAACTGCCGCCTAGGTAAGGAACATAAATTTGATATTGTAGAAGGACCGATGGCAGATGATCAGATTTGGGACTATGTAGAAGATTATATTGCTGAAAATATATCAAAAGCAGCATTTTGGGAACTTGTTAAATTTAAGTATCCAACCCATCAAATAGTATTTTCTACTGAAGAAGCACTTAAAACTCTTAAGTTTGAAGGGAGTGAGCAACTATGACAAATATATATTTCCCTGATGAAGAAATTACAAGAGATGATGTTAAATTTATCTGTTATATGATAGAGCGTGTGGCAAGAAGGCTGCACCAAAAAAATAGTTATGTGGTGAATAAACTGGGAAAGGAAAACCTGAACCATCTTATAAGTGTAGCTAATGTATTGCACTGCAAAAATCCTCTTGATGTAGAAGATGAGTGGATTAGTGAATATCAATTAGAAGAAGGAAACGAAGATGTTACAGATGTTGATTTCACTCTGGTAGATAGAGTTCCTACACCTCTGCAAATGGGGAAAGTATATCAAAGGCTCATTTATGACACTTTACAACCGAATGAAACTGAAGTGGAAGGAATTATAAGGGTATATAATAATGAAATCTGTGATAAAATAGATAATTATAACTGTAGTGCATACTATGAACCCTCTTATGTAATTGCAAGGGCATATTATCAGGGTGGGTTTTAAGAAGGTATATGTAGAAATGGTACGTGATATAGTTGAGGAGGAAATGTTACATGAAAACAATTGATTATTACTTGAATCTTCCATACAAGTTAGAAATTGTTCCGGATAAGGATGAAGGTGGATATGCTGCAAGATATCCGGAACTTCCGGGATGTATAACAGTTGGCGATACACTTGAATCAGTTGTTAAGAATGCTAATGATGCAAAAACAGAATGGATTACTGCAGCTTTGGAAGATGGAAACACTATTCCTGAACCTTAAACCTATGATGATTATTCTGGACAATTTAAGTTAAGATTGCCAAAAAGCTTGCATAAATTACTGGCTGACCAGTCTAAGGAAGAAGGTGTAAGTATGAACCAGTATTGCGTTTACTTACTTTCAATGAATAATTCTACCAACCTTTACAAACACCGCACAATAAGGTAAAATTACAGAGTAGCGGTAAATAATACAAATATAGAGGTGAAATTTGAAACCAATAGTAGCGATAGTAGGAAGACCTAATGTAGGTAAGTCTACACTTTTTAATAAACTTGCAGGCAGCGACATATCCATAGTAAAGGATACACCCGGTGTAACCAGAGACAGGATATATGCTGATGCTGAGTGGCTTAACAAAGCCTTTACTATGATAGATACAGGTGGTATCGAGCCTGATACAAGTGACATGATGCTTGCCAATATGCGTGAGCAGGCAGAGATAGCCATAGATACTGCTGATGTAATTATATTTATAACTGATGTCAAGACAGGGCTTGTAGATTCGGACAATCAGGTAGCTCACATGCTTAGAAAGTCCAAGAAACCTGTGGTCTTGGTGGTAAATAAGGTAGATAATCCTGTTAAACAGCAGGCTGATGTCTTTGAGTTTTACAACCTTGGACTTGGCGAGCCATTTCCTATATCATCCGTAAACCAGACAGGTATAGGCGACATGCTTGATGAGGTTATTAAACATTTCCCTGAGGACAGCCCTGAGGCTGAAGAAGATGATACTCCAAGGATTGCCATCATAGGTAAGCCGAATGTAGGTAAGTCATCCATCATCAACAGGCTGCTCGGAGAAAACCGAGTAATAGTTTCTGACATAGCAGGTACCACAAGAGACGCTATAGATACAAGGATTCGTAGGAACGGCAAAGAATACATAATGATAGACACAGCAGGTATCCGTAGGAAAAGTAGAATCAAAGAAGATATCGAGTATTACAGCATAGTGCGTACTGTATCAGCAGTAGAAAGAGCTGATATAGTTGTTCTTGTAATCGATGCAACAGAGGGGATTACCGAGCAGGATGCAAAGATAGCGGGAATTGCCCACGAGCGTGGCAAAGGTGTAATAGTTGCTGTAAATAAATGGGACCTCATTGAAAAGACAGATAAGACTATGAATGAGCATACTAAAAAGCTTAAAGAAATCCTCGCTTATATGCCTTATGCAGAGTTCCTCTTTATATCAGCAGTAAGCGGGCAGAGGCTTAATAAGCTCTTCGACCTCATAGATGTAGTTATTCAGTATCATACTTTAAGAGTATCCACAGGTGTGCTTAATGATATACTTGCTGAAGCTGTAGCTATGCAGCAGCCTCCAACAGACAAGGGAAGAAGGCTTAAGATATATTATATTACCCAAGTTTCTGTAAAGCCTCCTACCTTCATACTTTTTGTAAACAGCAAAAAACTAATGCACTATTCTTATACCAGGTATATCGAGAACAAGATAAGGGAAGCCTTTGGCTTTACCGGTACTCCACTTCGTTTCATAATCAGAGAGAGAAGTGCTGATGATACTACTAAAATTCATTAATAGGAGTAAGTATGTTAAGTGCGATTGTTGTTGTTTTAGGATATTTATTTGGCAATTTTCCTACGGGAATGATTGTAGGCAAATGCAATCACATTGATATAAGGCACGAAGGAAGCGGAAATATTGGTTCAACCAATGCCTTAAGAACTTTAGGATTCTTAAGGGGAGGTCTCCCTACTCTGGTCGGAGATGTGCTAAAGGTTGTTATTCCCTGCCTTTTAGTTAGATATCTTATTTGTCCGAATCTTACAGGAGATGCAAACGGATTTTTAAGTACTAATTATTATGTGCTTTTATGTGGCTTTGGTGTAGTACTTGGGCATAACTTTCCGTTTACACTTGGCTTTCATGGGGGGAAGGGGATAGCATCTACAGGAGGAGCTTTTTTAGTATTCAATTTTCCGATGACGATGATACCTTTAGCGGTATTTCTTTTGGTAAGTTACTTAACCCAATATGTTTCAATGGGCTCTATCGTAGGACTGATTTCAATACCTGTAAGTATAGCCTTTTTCTATCCGGGACAGTGGGTGCTGGTAGTGGTGGCTTCATTTTATACCATACTCGGCATAGCAAGGCACAAATCAAACATTGAAAGGCTTATGAAGGGAACTGAAAATAAATTAGGCAGTAAGAAAAAATAATGTGGAGGTTGTTGGGATGAAGATAGCAGTATTGGGAGCCGGTACTTGGGGCAGTGCCTTAACTATTTTACTTAATAACAATGGACATGAGCTTACCCTTTGGACAGCGGTTGAGAAGGAATATAAGGAATTAAGTGCTACAAGAATAGTTAAGAATCTTAAAGGTATTAAACTTGCCGACAATATAAAAATAACCAATGATATAAAAGAAGCTTGTAAGGATAAAGACCTTATTGTATTTGCTGTTGCCTCACCTTATGTTAGAATGACAGCAAGGAAGGCGGCTCCTTACATCGACAGAAATATCCCAGTGGTAAATGTAGCTAAGGGTATAGAGGAAGATACTCTTATGACTTTAACTGAAATCATTGAGAGTGAATTTGAAGCAGAGAATGGTGATAAGGGTATAGTTACCGTACTTTCCGGTCCAAGCCACGCAGAAGAGGTATCTGTAGGAATGCCAACTACAGCGGTAGTAGGTGCAAAATCAAGAGAAATAGCCTGCATGATACAGGATGCCTTTATGTCTGACAGATTCAGGGTATATACAAGTCCTGATATCATAGGTATTGAGCTTGGAGGTTCACTTAAGAATGTAATAGCCCTTGCAGCCGGTGTTATAGATGGTCTGGGGCTTGGAGACAATGCAAAGGCTGCTCTTATAACAAGAGGTATCTCAGAGATAGGCAGACTTGGAATGAAGCTTGGAGGAAGACTTGAAACATTTGCAGGGCTTTCGGGTATTGGAGACCTTATAGTTACCTGTTGCTCAAGCCATAGCCGTAACCATAATGCAGGCTACCTTATGGGTCAGGGAAAGACTATGGATGAAGCGATGGCTGAGGTCGGACAGGTGGTTGAGGGAGTATATTCAGCTAAGGCAGCAAGCAAACTTGCTAAAGCCAACAACATTGACATGCCTATAGTAGAACAGATGAATAAGGTATTATTTGAAAATAAAAAAGCAGAGGATGCTCTTAATGAACTGCTTTTAAGAGATAAGAAGGATGAACACTCAGGCTTTGACTGGGATGAATAAAGAAAGGCAAAAGATGGAGATAGATGTAGACAACCTCACGCCCATGATGCGCCAATATTATGACATTAAAAAAGAATACAGTGACTGTATTCTTTTTTACAGAATGGGCGATTTTTATGAGATGTTTTATGATGATGCGCTTACGGCATCGAAGGTACTGGAAATAACGCTTACCAAAAGGTCTAACACAAGTGAGAACAGCCCGCCTATGTGCGGAGTGCCTTTTCATTCAGTAGACAGATATTTAAATACTTTAGTTCAGTCGGGCTATAAGGTAGCTATATGTGAACAGACTGAAGACCCAAAGCTTGCTAAAGGACTGGTAAAAAGAGAGGTCATAAGGATAGTTACCCCAGGAACCAATCTTGATACTTCCGCACTTGAAGAGACCAAGAATAACTTCCTTATGGGAATAATGGCTGTAAATGAGGACTATGGCATAGCTCTTGTAGATGTATCTACAGGAGAATTCCTTGTAACTGAGTTAGTTGGTACTAAGTCACTGCTTGATGAGATAACGAAGTTTGAGCCTGCAGAAATTGTTTGTAATGAGAACCTTATTATATCAGGTATTCTGACTGATGAGTTCATAGAGAAACAGAATTTAACCATAACTAAGTTAGAAAGACGGTATTATGAATATGCTGCTGCTGTTAGGATGATAAAGAAGCATTTTAAGGTAGAAGTTCTTGACGGGCTTGGACTTACAGGCATGGACAATGCTATATGTTCTGCAGGTATGGTACTTGCCTATCTATATGAAACACAGAAGAATGACTTAACCCATATAATTGCGATTAAGCCGTATTTTAGTAGTGCTTACATGATGCTTGATGGCTCAACCAGAAGGAATCTCGAGCTTACTGAGACTCTTAGAGATAAGAATAAAAGGGGCTCTCTTCTTTGGGTGCTTGATAAAACCAAGACAGCAATGGGGGCAAGACTACTTAGAAGCTTCTTAGAACAGCCCCTTGTTGATAAGGCTGAAATAGAGGCTAGACTTGATGCTATAGATGATTTTAACAAGAATATTATCACAAGGGAAGAAATAAGAGAGTATTTAAACCCTGTTTATGATATAGAAAGACTGCTTGCAAAAATCTGTTACAAGAGCGCGAATCCCAGAGATTTACTTGCGTTTATGAATTCTATTGAATTTCTACCTGCAATTAAAAGTCTCTTGCCGGAGTTTAATTCCAAGCTTTTATGCGATTATAATGAAATGCTTGACACTCTCTCGGACATTTATGAAAAGATAGACAGTGCTATATTTCCTGAAGCACCACTTTCTGTCAGAGAAGGCAGGATAATAAAAGAGGGCTATAGTGAGGAGATAGATAGGCTAAGAAGAGCTGGTACAGAGGGTAAAACATTGGTATCAGAGCTTGAAAATGAAGAAAAAGAAAGAACCGGAATTAAGAACCTTAAAATCAAATACAATAAGGTATTTGGTTATTACATTGAAGTAACAAACTCCTACAAGGACATGGTGCCTGATGACTGGACTAGGAAGCAGACACTTACCAATGCAGAGAGATATATAACTCCAAGACTTAAAGAGTTTGAAAATATGATACTCGGTGCGCAGGAGAGACTTGTAACCCTTGAGTATGAGCTCTTTTCAGGTCTTCGTGATGAGATAGCAGATGAAATTGTTAGGATAAGTAAGACCGCCAAGGCTATAGCAGGTATTGATGCTTTTATTTCCCTTTCTGTTGTTGCTGAAAGTGAGAATTTCACAAGGCCTAAGATAAATGAAGAGGGGATTGTGGATATAAAAGATGGAAGACACCCTGTAGTTGAGAAGATGATGGGTGGTGACGGTTTCATTGTCAATGATACTTATTTAGACAATAAAAATGATAGAATCTCTATAATTACAGGTCCTAATATGGCAGGTAAGTCAACCTATATGAGGCAGACTGCCATAATTGTACTTATGGCTCAGATAGGAAGCTTCGTACCGGCTTCTTTTGCCAATATAGGTATTTGCGACAGAATATTTACAAGGGTAGGTGCCTCTGATGACCTTGCAAGCGGTCAGTCTACCTTTATGGTGGAAATGACAGAGGTAGCTAATATTTTAAGAAATGCTACAAAGGACAGCCTGCTTATCTTAGATGAAATAGGAAGGGGAACCAGTACCTTTGATGGACTGTCGATAGCTTGGGCTGTGGTTGAATACATAAGTAACCCAAGGCTTCTTGGAGCAAAGACCTTGTTTGCGACCCACTACCACGAGCTTACTGAACTGGAAGGAAAGCTCCCCAATGTCAATAATTACTGTATAGCGGTAAGAGAAGACGGAGACAATATAGTCTTTCTAAGAAAGATAGTTAAGGGTGGTGCTGACAAGAGCTACGGTATTCAGGTAGCAAGGCTGGCAGGAGTACCCGATAGTGTAATTGAAAGGGCTAAAGAGCTTGCAGTAGAGCTTGACAGCAATGATATCCTTGAAAAGGCTAAAAGGCTTGAAGTAAAGGGTGCAGGCGACAGCCCATCAGGGGCAAAAGAATATGTGGAAAATACAAATGTAATAGAGTTTCTTTCGGAAACAGGAGGAATGCCTGATAAGAACGAAGAAAAGAGGCTTATTAGACCAAATAAAACAGATGAAAATCAGCTCTCATTTTTCGGTTCATCAAAGAATGAGGATGTTCTGGCTGAGCTAATGGAGATGAAACTTGAAGAGCTTTCTCCTATAGATGCACTTAATAAGCTCTACGCTATGCAAAAGAAAGTAAAAAGCAGAGGGTTGTAGTAGAAACGAGGTGAGGTCTTGTCAATTATTAATGTCCTTGATAAGGATACAATCAATAAAATAGCTGCGGGAGAGGTAATAGAAGGTCCTGCGGCAGTAGTTAAAGAACTTGTTGAGAATGCAATAGATGCAGATGCAAATTCGGTAACTGTTGAAATTAAAGACGGAGGAACTTCCCTAATCAGGGTTACAGACAACGGAAAAGGTATAGGCAGTGATGATATTAAGACTGCCTTTCTTCCGCATGCGACAAGTAAGATAAAAACAGCTGATGACCTAACCTTAGTATCAAGCCTTGGCTTTAGAGGAGAGGCCCTTGCCAGTATAGCTGCTGTAAGTGAGGTAGAGGTACTTACCAAAACAGCGGATGAAATAAGCGGAATCAGATATGTGATTAACGGAGGAAAAGAGGAAGCAAATGAGCCAATAGGAACTCCTGAGGGGACTACATTTGTAGTAAGGAATATTTTTTACAATACCCCTGCAAGAAAAAAGTTCCTAAAGACTCCTGCCACAGAGGGAAGATATGTGGGTGAGGTTATGGAACACATGGCTGTTAGCCACCCTGAAATAGCTTTTAAGTTTATCTTAAACGGACAGGTTAAGCTTCAGACCATGGGGAATGGGAGCCTTAAGGATGTGTTATTCTACATCTATGGAAAGGAAACAACTGCCAACATTATCCCTGTAAACAATCCTGATGCAGACGGAGAACTCGTAAACGGTCTTTCTGTCAGGGGATATATCGGAAAGCCCTCTCTTACAAGAGGTAACAAGGAGTATGAGAATTATTTTATAAACGGACGTTTTATCAAAAATAAGGTTATAACAAGGGCTATAGAGGATGCCTACAAGTCTTTTCTTATGCAGCATAGATTCCCTTTTACCTGCCTGCTTATAAGTGTGGATAATTCTCTGGTGGATGTAAATGTACACCCTGCAAAGCTTGAGGTTAGATTTAGTGATACTGAAAGCATATATAGATTAATTTTCCATGAAGTTGATAATGCACTTAGGAAAAAAGATTTACTTCCTGACATGGGAGTAAAGCAGGTACCTGACAAGAAGCCTCTGGTAAGAGATTTTAATTCTTCACATAAGGCTGAAAAAACAGAGAAGTCAGGAGGTTACATCATACCTGACATCCCTATGCCTGAGCCTTTTGAAAAAAGCAGGCAGGGAGAGTGGAAAAAGGAGCTTAAGCCTGTATTTAAGCAGGAGAGCTTTGTGACGGAAAAGGTAATAAGGAACGAGAACTCTCCTCTTATAACATCTGAGGTATATGCACCCTTAACCAATAATATAACATCTGAGGATGGAAATTTATCTTTAGATGAAGCCCAAATTACTGAAAAAACAGTGGGCAGTATAGAGAAGATAGGTGAAAGCTTAACTGGTGATGTAAGAAATAAAAATGTAGTTGATATTACTTATAGAAGAGATAGTTCTACAAATGTAAAAGACAATCCAAAAATGCCTTGTTTTAGTGATTTAAGCGGAGTTGCAGAAGAAGGTGACAATTATAAAAATCAGCCTGATAACAGTCTCCAAAATGATGGTATAATAGCTGGTGCTACAGCAGTAGAACGAAATTTAGACATAGAAAATGAACCTTTAAAAGAAGGATTTAAGGGAGGAATACTTGCTAAGAAGGCTCTTCCTGATATCAAAATCATAGGACAGATATTTGGAACATATTGGATAATTGAATATGACGACAGTGTGTATATGATAGACCAGCATGCAGCCCACGAAAAGGTAATGTACGAGAGATTTGTTAAAGAAATCTCCCGAAACAAAGTAACATCTCAGAACTTACTTCCTCCCGTTGTGGTTACTTTATCGGGTAGCCAGAGTCAGATTGTTGAAGAAATAGGAGAACATCTTCACAAATTGGGCTTTGAGATAGAGCCTTTTGGCGGGAATGAATATGTTATTAAAGCAGTTCCTACCGAGCTTTTTGGAATTAGCGAAAAAGACCTCCTTTTTGATATAATTGACCAGTATTCACTTGAAGGAAAGAAGACGACCCCTGATACTGTACTCGTAAAGCTTGCGACCATGGCCTGTAAGGCAGCTATCAAGGGGAATATGAATATATCTCTTTTAGAAGCGAAGGCTTTAATTGAGGAGCTAATGAGTCTTGATAACCCTTACAACTGCCCGCATGGAAGACCTACTATGATATTTATGTCTAAGTCAGATGTGGAGAAAAAATTTAAGAGACAGATATAGAATGTTAACTTAGAGATTAAGTAGATAAGACAGTTTCTTTTGATGTGATAGGAGGAGTTTTGAAAAGACTTGGAATATACGTGCATATCCCCTTTTGTGCAAAGAAGTGTAACTACTGTGATTTTTATTCCTTAGCAAGCGGTGAAGATGAAAAGAAAGCCTATGTAGAGGCGCTTAAGAGAGAAATAAGAGAAGTTTCCAAGAATGTAAATGACGAATACAGAGTCTATACGATTTATTTTGGAGGAGGAACTCCATCAATAATTAAGGCTGATTATATTAAGGAAGTACTGGATGAAATAAGGGCGGGTTTCAAGCTCTATGAGGATGGCTTTTTCCCAGAGATAACCATAGAGTGTAACCCTAAAACTGTAGATATGGAGAAGCTTTTAGTATATAAAGAGGCAGGGATTAACAGGATAAGCCTGGGACTTCAATCAACTGATGATGATGAACTGAGGCTTCTTGGTAGAATTCACACCTATGAGGACTTCCTTGATAGCTATGATATGGTTAGAAATTCAGGTTTTACCAATGTAAATATTGACCTTATGTCTGCTATACCTAAACAAAAAATAACGACCTATGAGAAATCACTGGATGAGCTTATAAGGCTTAATCCCGAGCATATTTCAAGCTATAGCCTGATTATAGAAGAAGGAACCCACTTTTATAAAAAATACTCTGAAAATGCCCCCTTTGTAAAGGATTTGCCCTCAGAAGATGAAGACAGAGCTATGTACGAGCTTACAGCAGCTAAACTAAAAGAAGCCGGATATAAGAGGTATGAGATTTCTAATTATGCTAAAAAAGGCTATCATTCAAGGCATAATACTTCATACTGGGAAAGAATTCCTTATTTGGGTTTTGGGGTAGGTGCATCATCTCTTTTTGACAATGAAAGGTACGACAATGTAGGAAATCTAAAAGACTATATAAAAAGTGCAGGTATTAGCGATATAAGGCGCAACATTACTAAGCTTAGCCTTGAGGATGAAATGTCTGAATTTATGTTTCTGGGGCTTAGGCTAATAGATGGAATAAGTAAACAAACGTTCACTAAAATATTCACATTTACTGTAGAAGAAATTTTTGGTGATATCATAAAAAAGCACATAAATAACGAACTTTTAATAGATAATGGAGATTTTTTAAAGCTATCTGACAGGGGACTTGATATCAGTAATTATGTACTTAGTGACTTTTTGCTGGATTGAAATTGTATGGAAAACATGTTAAACTTGTACTGTAAAATATAAATTTGTTTTATCAAAGGAGGAACAGAATGAACTTAAAGAAAGACAACAGGGGAATTGCAAAGAGTGCTTTAATTATAATTATAGTACTCGTTGTTGCACTTGCTGCCGGTGGAGTGATGTTTGCAAAGAACATGTTTATGTCAGATCCACTTACTAAGCTCATAACAGGTTATATCAACACCTATAGCCAGAGGGAAATGGGTTATTCTTCAGAAATGACATTTTCTATCGATAAGGATAATGCAGAAGCAAAGAAGCTATTTGCACAGATTCCAGCCGGTGCTTTTAAGTCAAACACCGATCAGCTTATGGACTTTGCATCTAAGATACTTCCTAAGCTTAGTGTAAAATATTCTGCTATAGCTAATACAGATAAAGATCCTGTAAATCTCGGCGCTAATATGTCCGTTCTTTACGATAATAAAGAACTTGTAGACGGTGGAGTTACAGTAAGACCTTGGGAGATTTCGGTATACTCTAAGTCTCTGCTTACTAAACCGCTTTACTCTAACTTAGCAGATACTATTAAAAATTCTTCAGGTCTCGATATATCCGGCATCAAGCTTAAGGATTATCTTGATGTACTCTACGAGCAGGATGACTTTACTAAGAATTTTGCTAAGTCAAAGTATGCAGAAATCTTAAAGGCAAAACTTAAGGATAACCTTAAGTCAGAAGGATTAGATAAGGTTGTGCTTAGCATGAACTATGAAGATTATATAAAGATGCTTGAAGACTTACTTAAGGAAGGTGCTAAGGACGAAGCATTAAAGACTTCTGTATTAAATAAGCTTGATAAGTTAATTGCAGTTGCTGTTAAAAATGGTGATTATAAACTAATGGGTCTTTCAGAGGAAGACTTTAAGAAACAGGCTGAAGAAGGAAAGAAACAGTTAAATGATAACTGGGAAAATGCCCTTACTGAGATTGCTAAAACATATTCAGATGAACAGTTTAAGCAGGCTTTAGCCGTAACAGGTGATATGCCTATGAAATATACATTTACTTTTAGCGGAGATAAGATTACAAAGATAGATGGAGAAGCTGCTGTTAAGGGAATAACAATTAAGTTTAATACTACTGTTGATAAATACAGCACAGACGGTTATACCTTTGCTGATGCTTCAAATTCTGATGATCTGTCAACTGCTCTTAATGGATACAGTCTTATGGGAACAGTAATGGGCAAGGCTAACGAAATATTAACAGGCGATGCCTTTAAGAACATGCAGGAAGATATCATTAAAACTGCTAAAGAGACTCTTGCAGCAGAAGATGCTACAACGATTGAAAATAATTTTAAGCAGATTTCAGCATTATCAGGGGTATCCGGTAACTAATTTATACGGATTAAAGAATAAATAATCTAAAAAGGCTCGCTCTAAGATTTTGTTAAAGCACTTTGCAATTTGCAAGGTGCTTTAATCTTAGTATTGATTGGAGAAAAGATGGAGTTTAAGATAGAGGGTTTATCTAAAACGATAGGAAAAAATGTAATTCTAAATAAACTTGACGTTTCGCTTAAAGAGGGAGACGTGCTTGCTTTGAGGGGGAGTAACGGAAGTGGCAAGACAACCCTTCTAAGGATAATAGCAGGTCTTGACAAGGACTATCAAGGTAAGGTAATTATAGAAGCCGGTGTAACGATAGGATATGTACCGCAGGATATCATATTATTTGAGAACCTGAATGTAAAAGATAATCTTAAGACCTTTTGCAATGGTAAAAATGCTAAGAAAAACCTGCGAATGCTTGAAGAGTTTGCTGCGCAGTTAGGCTTATCGGAGTTGTTTAAGAAAAAGACCTGCAAGCTATCAGGAGGACAGAAGAGGCTTGTTAATTTCCTTATCGGGCTAGCTAATAATCCTGGTTTAATACTGCTTGATGAAGTCATTGTAGGAATGGATGAAAGTACAGTAGAAAAGGTAGTCAAGCTGATAAACTCTATAAAAAAAGATAAAATTATGATAATTACTTCACATCAGGAAGATTTTTTGGAGAAAGTATGCAATATAAATGGAAGACTGACCAGCGGAAAGATGGAGCTTCATTATGAAGATTAATAATATAGCCAAGTTATGTATAATTCAAGTAAAGCTCACTTTAATTAAAATCAAGTCATCGCTTTTCCTTTTATTATTAATGATGGTTTTGCTTTCTTTATTTATAATTTGGTGGAAAAAATCAGATATGGCTAAACCTACGGTTTTGATAGCGAATGAAGAGAACTCGGTAATAGCTAATCTCACAATAAGCTCAGTGCTAAATAATAAGGTGGCTGAGATTGTTAACTTTCAAAGGACGGATTATGAGAAGGGAAAGAATCTTATTGATAAAGGAGATGCCCTTCTTATGGTATATATAAAAAAAGGAACTATTGATACCTTGTATGAGGGGAAAAAGGCGGAACTTGATATCTATACAAAGAATGAGAACAACGACTTTACTAAGCTTGTAATCAGTTATATTAAAGGATTTACGGATATAATCAATGTATCGCAAAATGCAGGTCTTGCCTATATGGAGGTGCTTTATAAAAAAGGAATGACTGAGAGTGAAAGGATAGATAAGTTTAATGAACTTCAATCATCTTATGTGAAGCTTACACTTGCAAGAAGCAGCATTTTTAGCGGAGAAGACAGGGTATTTGGTCTAGGTGTGAAGGACATGGAGGCAGGATATAAAGTAATTGTAGCGGTAATCTTACTTGGAATAAGCATAACTATCCTTGCAAATAGTGATATTCTGCGAAAAAATATGAGACAAAGGCTCATTCTTTCAGGTATAAGCGAACAGGAAATTTATGCTACAGTTATAAGCCTGATATTGATTACTGACATTGTATTTCTCTTGATTTTTATAAAATTAGCTAAGGTGATAGGAATAGGTGGTTAAGTGTATACCGGAATTAGATTAAAAAGTGAAATGCTTAGATGGAGCTTGCTTCTTATTATCGCATTTTCTTTTACTTTTGCACTTGCTTTAAGTGTATTTAGTAAAAGTATGGAATCACGTGTATCCTTTAGGGTGTCTATAATTGACGAAGATAACACTAAACTGTCTAAGACGGCAGTAACTATAATAAGCGGGCTAAGCGGAGTAACCCTTACAAGTAAAGATGTGGATGTAAAATATACAATCAAAAAAGGATATGCGGATAACTTTACTAAAGGAAGATTTGACGGACTCATTGTGGTTAGTAAAAACAGCTTAAAGCAGGGAATAAGTCTGTTAAACGACAGAATAGTAACCAAACTTGTAAGCGATTATATTTATCTAAATCTGTATGAGAGGATAAATTCAGTAGAAAGCATAAGCTTTGAAAGCTATGCGAAAGACCTTGAAAAGACAAAGCTTAATAACGAGATTTTATTAATAAAAGTTAATGATGGCAAGTTCACAGATAATCTTGCCACTGAGGTGGATTTCACGTCTTATATAGCTTTATTTTTCCTACTTACACTTAGTATTAGCATAAGTATAGGAGCAACATTAAAGCTAAATAAAATGAGAACCGGTGGACTTTTAGACAGATTAGAACTTTCAGGTACCAGTGAAACAAAGGTAATCATTGTGGACTTTTTAGCATCCTGCATCAAAAGTATGGGTGTAATGCTGCCTTTTATATTGTGTGGGTTTAAAACAAAGATATTTATAATAACAGCTGTGTTATTTGCTGTATATTCTGTTATAAGTTTGCTTGTTGAGAGAGTATCAAGGTCTGAAGATATACTTGTAATTGTCTTAAGAAGTGTTATGATATTATTCTTAGGATTAGGGATGGTATTTAATTTTTATTATTAAGGAGAATCTTATATGTTTAGTGAAAGAGTTAAGCTGCTTGGCAGAACCTTTGAAAAGTCAGGAAACTTATTGCTTAAAGACTCATATACAGGTCTTTCATTTTACTGCAAGGGAAGTGTGAGGCTTACAATAACACCTGAAAATGATGCAGACAAAGATAGCTGTCCCTATGTTGGCGTGGTGATTGACGACGACTCGGATGCTGTTAAAAAAATTGCAATAACTACTGAATTAAAAAATGTTGAGGTTGTTAAGGATGATGGAAAGCTTCATAAAATAGACATAGTTAAGCTTACGGAAGAACAATACGGCAACCTCTATTTTAGTGAACTTAGTTTTGAGGATGAAGATAGTGTAAAGAAGACAGAAAGCTATACAAAATCCATATTGTTTATAGGTGACTCCATAACTGCCGGTTATGGAGTAGACGGCATAGATGGACAAGGGGATTTTACAACCTTTGAAGAGAATATACTTAATTCATCAGCTATTCTTACTGCAAAGAGGATAAATGCAGAGCCCTATGTATTTGCAAGCAGTGGAAACGGCATCATATCGAGGTGGATAGAGCCTGAAAAAGATGAGCCAAACGAAGACGGACTTATGCCTGTTATATTCCCGTTTGAGAAGGATATTTTCCCTGAGGCTGATTATATATTTGTAAACCTTGGAACTAATGACAATAGCTACATAAAGGGCAAAGCTGAGAGAATAAACAGATTCAAGGAAGAGTATATGAAATTTATAGTAAAACTTAGAAAACTATATCCTAAGTCAAAGCTATTTGTTGCATTTGGAATAATGGATGATGAGCTGCTGCCTGACCTTGAAGCTATGGTAAACAATTATAAGGAAGACTACAAAGATGATAAATGCTTTTTTATAAAGCTTGATAAACAGCAGTTAAGTGAAGGGATTGGCGCAGCAGGACATCCAAGCCTTAACGTGAATAAGAGGGTTTCGGACACCTTGATAAAGGCAATTGAGAATAATTTCTAGTAATAGAAATAAGTTAATTGGATTATTTATTTGATTTGTCTATTTTTATTGTATATTTTATACAAAGGTGTTATCATATATAGAGGTTAATACCTTATATTCATTTTAAGGAGGAAAAGAGGAAAAAATGAAAAAAAGATTATTAAGTTTGTTAGCTTGTGCCGCAATAGCTGTTACTACACTTGCAGGCTGTGGTTCAAAGACTGCTAACACAAATTCAGGGAGTGATGCAACATCATCAAGCCCTGTAGTTTTGGAGTTCTGGACTATATCGCTTAAGGCTAACTTTGAAGATTTCTTCAATAAGCTGATAAAAGATTACCAGACTGCTAATCCAAATGTAACCATCAATTGGGTTGATGTACCTTATGAGGATGTACAGTCTAAGCTGGTTACAGCTGTTGCAGGTGGAACAGCACCTGATGTTGTTAACCTTAATACTCAGATGGCACTTACACTTGTTGGGCAGGATGCCCTTGTTGACTTAAACAAGGTGGCTACAGCTGAGCAGAAGGGTATTTATATCGAAAGTCTGTGGAATTCCGCTAAGGTAGGAGAAGGTGTATATGCTTTCCCTTGGTATGCATCACCTGATATTATGTTCTATAACAAAGACCTTATAAAGAAGGGTGGAATCAAGGCTCCTTCAACTTTCTCTCAGGCTCTTGAGAGTGCTGAGAAGTTCTATAACGATACCAATGCTTATCTTTTCTTGCCGGATGAGTTCTTCAATCTTTTAATTGAAGAAAATATTCCAATCTTAAACGCAGATAAGACAAAGGCAGCATTTAATACACAAGAAGCTGTAGACTTACTTAAAAAGTATAAGTCATATACAGATAAAGGTGTACTTCCAAAGACAAACTGGGGTTCTTGGGATGAAGCTCTTAAGCTTTTTGAATCAGGTAAGCTTGCCATTGTTAGTTCATCAGGTTCTTCGCTTAGCAGAATTAAGGATGAGGCACCTGATATCTACAAGAAGATTGCTGTAAGCACACCGCTCACTGGAAGCACCGGACTTAGCCGTAACCCACTTATGAACCTTGTAGTACCAACTGCAAGTAAGAATCAGGCAGAGGCTATCAAGTTTGCTAACTACGTTACTGATGATGCAAATCAGCTTGCCTTCTGCAAGACAGTTTCCATCTTCCCTTCAACCAAGAAAGCTAGTGAGGACAGCTTCTTTACTTCTGACACCAAGACACTTGAAGGACAGGCGAGTGCTATGTCTGCAAAAGCAAGTCTTACTTCTCAGGATTTTTCGCTTGGGGTAGCTAACCAGGGAACAATTCAGGCAGCTATTAACAAGGCTTATGAGGCTGCTATAGTAAATGGTGATGATATCGAAGGTGCACTTAGACAGGCTGAAGAAGATGTTAATATAATCTTAGCAGATTCAAAAAATCAATAAATAATTTAATGGGGCTGTTACCTTGGGTAGCAACCCCATACTATTTTGGAGGTACTATGGTGGAAGGCAGTAAAGCTAGGAAAAACAGAAAGTTAAAGGAGACAGCAGCCGCTTATGCCTTTATGCTTCCTGCACTTATTATAATTTTTATTTTTACAATCATCCCAATATTTGCTAGTCTTGGACTGATGTTCTTTGACTACTCAGTTCTTGGAAAGACCAGATTTGTTGGGTTAGGTAACTTTATCAAGGCATTTAGTGACAGAGAGTTTATAATTGCTATCAAAAACTCGCTTATATTTGTTGCAGTTGTTCCGGTTATACAGATACTTGCAATACTATTATCTCTTTTAGCAAATATGAAATTACCGGGTATTGGTATATTCCGTACCCTTTTTTATATACCGGTTATCACCTCTATGGTAGCGGTTTCTATCATCTGGGGCTTTATATTTAATTCAAGTGGAGTAATCAATACCCTTTTAAGCGACTTGGGGCTGATTACCCAGCCACTTGGATTCATAAGTGACAAAAAAACAGCCATGCTCTGTCTTATGTTTATTACACTCTGGCAGGGTCTTGGTTACTATATGATGATGTACCTTGCAGGACTTCAGGGAATACCATCAGAACTTAGTGAAGCAGCCAAAATAGACGGTGCAGGCACGCTGAAGGTGATTACAAGTATCATCATCCCACAGCTTAAGCCATTTATTTGGTTTTGTACACTTAACTCCATCATTTCAGCTATAGGTGTATTTGATGTAGTTTTTGTGCTTTCTAAGGGAGGGCCTGATAATGCAACCATGGTTATTAACTACTATTCATATACTAAGGCCTTCGGAGAATTCCGATTCGGATATGCAGCAGCAGTTGGAGCAGTTCAGGCAGTTCTTACAGGTATAGTAAGTATAGCAGTATTTGTATATGGAAGAAGAGGAGGTATGACAAACAATGAGTAATGCTAAGAAAAGAATAAGAACCAAGGTATTGGTTTCAAATACTATATCATACATTCTCTTAATTACAATTGCTCTGATATGTGCAGGTCCATTTCTTTGGCTTTTGCTGTCATCACTTAGAACAGGAGCAAATATATATGACCTAAAGTTCACCCTGGATAGCTTTTCAATATCAAATTATACCGGTGTGATGGAATTTATGAAGCTTCATAAATATGTGTGGAACACCATTGTGATTACCGCGGGGGCTATATCAATGGATGTAGTATTTTCTGCAATGTGTGCTTATCCTCTTGCAACTATGAATTTTAAGGGTAAAAATGTTATCTTTGCTATCCTTGTTGCAACTATGATTATTCCTGCTGCTGCCGGAATGATAATCAACTATCTCACAATTTCAAGAATGCATCTTCTTGACAATGCTTTGGGGGTAATCCTTCCTTCATCAGTCAAGACTTTTAGTATCATACTCCTAAGGCAGGCTTATCTTGGAGTGCCAAAAGAACTAATTGATGCAGCCAAGATAGATGGTGCAGGGCAGTTTATTACCTGGCTAAAGGTAATGCTTCCTGGAATAGTACCGAGTATATCAACCATAGTTATCTTTGACTTCATAGGTAACTGGAATGCCTTTTTGTGGCCTATTATCATATTCAAGGATCCTGCAAAGTACCCACTTGCAACGGCTTTGCAGTACCTAAACGGTTCGTTTAGTTATAAGTTTGGTTATGTGGCGGCAGGAACGATACTCTCGATTATACCTGTACTTATTGTGTTTATGCTTTGTCAGAAAAATTATATAGAGGCTGTCAGTGGGGCAGTAAAGGGTTGATGATATGGAAAATATTGATATTAAGTTAATTACTAAGGATGATTTAGATGATATCTTTACACTTTCGGAGGAATCATTTCCTGCTGAATACAATGTAACTAAGGTAAGTCTTAGGCAAAAACTAATAGATGATGCTGACAAGTTTGATGAAGGAAGCCTTATAATAAGAGAAGCGGCATCAGGTAAGCCTATAGGATTTATCGGAACTAAGATATCACACAGCAATCTTTATCCTGACACCGGTTGGATAAGTATAGTTGCTGTAGCAAGAGATTATAGGCGCAATGGATATGGCAGGCTTCTTGTCTCCAAAGCCTTGGAGGCACTTCACAGTGCAGGAGTCAAGAGAGTAAGTGTGGGACAGGAGTTTCATAATTTTTTCTCGGGAATACCTAATCCAAGTGACGAGAATCTCAGCTTTTTTAACAATCTAAGATTTGCAGTAAATGAAGGCAGCCACTATGATTTGGAAGCTGTAATTACCGATAATACCTACATTGAGAGCTTTGATAATTCTGGATTTGTCGGTGAATTTGAGGTTAAAACATATAATGATGATTATAATGAGCTTATGAGGTTCTTAGAAGCAGAATTCCCGGGAAGATGGGCCTATGAAGTTGATACAGCAATAAAGGCACATAAGGATCCATCTGAAATCGTGTTATTATGGGATAAAAGAGATAATAAAGTTGTTGGATTTTGCATATTGACATCATACAAGGATGGTGATGGAAAAAAGACCGGATATGGAGGACTTGGTCCTATAGGGATTGCTGAAACACTTAGAGGCAGACAGGTGGGGAATTTTCTGCTTCACGAGTCCCTTGTTCAGGCAAAACTTAACGGCATAACAAGAGTAAATATAGATTGGACCATCCTCGTTAAGTTTTATGGACAATTTGGATTTAGAGTAAAGAGGACCTACATAGCTGCTTATAAAGAATTACAGTAAAGGGATGATGGTATGAAGACTAAGATTGTATTATTGCCACTGGATGAGAGACCTTGTAACTTCCTTTTTCCAGGGAAACTATTTTCTCATGATGATATTGAAATTGTAACCCCTAATAAGCTCGGAGATAAGAAAATCCCAGCTAATTTGGAAGCTATAGACGAGTTCTTAATTAAAGAGTGTAAGGATGCTACAGGTCTTGTGATATCACTTGATATGCTTCTTTACGGAGGACTTGTTCCATCAAGGATTCATCTTGAGAGTGAGGCTAAGCTTAAAGAAAGACTTAGAGTTTTAATGGACATAAGAAAAGCTAATCCAAGGCTTACTATCTACGCTTTTAATGTGATTATGAGGTGTCCTGCTTATTCAAGCAGCGACGAAGAGCCTGATTACTATGAAAATTATGGTAAAGAAATTCATGATTTGGGAGCAGCTCTTCATAAAAGCAGTTTAGGGCTTGAGACAGATACACCTGTATGTGAGCTTAAGGATAAGATACCTAAGGAGTACTTAGAAGACTATACATCAAGAAGAAAGGTGAATAAGTCACTCAATTTAGCTTCTCTTGATTTGATTAGCGAAAGAACCATCGATGCTCTGGTTATTCCTCAAGATGATTCCTGTAGATTTGGTTTTGCGGCCATTGACCAGGGAGAGATAAGAAAGGCTGTAGCTGAGAAGTCTCTTGAAGATACGGTACTTATGTACCCGGGTGCTGATGAGGTAGAGCTTACACTTATATCAAGGATGATAAATGTGCTTAAGAATAAGAAACCTAAGGTGTACCTTAAGTATATTACAGACGCAGCAAAGAGCATAATTCCTCTTTATGAAGGAAACATGCTCTCAGGGACGCTAAAATATCACATTCTTTCAGCAGGCTGTCAGCTGACGGACACATACGAGATGGCAGACATCATCCTGGCTGTAACTGCACCTGCCGGCAATATGGAGGAGGCTGCATATCAGCCTTCAACCAAGCCAGAGTATTATGCTGAAAGGAATCTCGCAGAGATGATTGATTTTATAAAGGAGAGAATTGCTGAGGGAAAGATCGTAACTATTGCTGATAATGCCTACGCTAATGGAGGAGACTTGCAGGTGCTAAGGCTTCTTAATGCCAATAATCTGCTTATGAAGGTAGATGGCTATGCCGGCTGGAACACCTCTGCCAATACTATAGGCACAGCCATAGCTGAGGCGGTGGATGCCTATCATTATAAAATAACTAAGGCTCATTGTGATTTCCTCGGGCAGAGATATGTTGAGGATATCGGATATTGCTCGCTAGTTAGGGCTAAAGTCACATCTGAACTTGATAAATATGGCATGAATTATTTTGATGTAAAAGAAAAAGAAGGGGTTATCAGCAGGATTGTTAAAGAAAGATTGAATGAATTTATTAGTAAAGAGCTTTCATCCTTAGGAGGGAAGCTTAAAATAAGCAGTTTAACTCATCCTTGGAAAAGGATGTTTGAGATTGATGTGGAAGTTGACTTCCAGTCATAAAATAGTTTGAGAAAATGTGAATTTTACCCTTAAGTTATAGTTCATCTTGTCCGATATATATAATAGTGTTTAGATGGCACACATTCTAATAGTGAACTGTCATAAAATACTATTAATATTTTTCAATGGAGGGAAAGATGAAAAAAACATCAATTAAGACAGTGATTGCTGCGTGTTTTGTAGGTATGCTAATCCTCTCAAATGTGGTTATGCTGCTTATTAACCAGAGCACAATCGAAAAGTATTTCACAAATCAGATACACGACGATATGTCAGTTATCATTGACCAGGCCGCAATGCGTATGGAAGCTGAGTTAAAGTCTGTTGAAAGAACAGTAGACGAGCTTTCAAGAAACACTATGCTTACCGACGATAAGGTATCTTGGAAAGACAAGGTTGCTTTCTTTAGTAAGAGATCAGAGGAACTTGGATTTATTAACTTCTTTTATACTGACAAAGCAGGTATGTGCGTGAACCTTACTGAAACTGCTGATAAGTTTGATGTTTCAGCCAATGATTACTTCAAACAGGCTATCCAGGGCAAGACCTCTATATCAAAGGTTAGAACCGATAATATAGATGGCTCTAAGATTGTTATAGTAGCTGCTCCATTATACAGGAACGGTGAAATCGATGGTGTATTTGCCGGAGTTAAGCCTACTAAATTTATGAATGAAATCTGTGGTACATTTAAGTGGGAGAATACTGGAATCCTTGCTGTATACGATGAGGAGACCGACTTAATTGGACACACAAATCAGGAGCTTGTTAAAGATAAGATAAATATCTTAGAGAAGGCAAGTGATCCTGAATATAAAGAAATAGCAGAATTCTTCCAGAATGAAATTATGACAAAGCAATCAGGGATAGGCGAGTATACTTTCCTCGGTCAGAAAAAACTTGCAGGATTCTATAACTTCACTGAAAGAGGCATCATAGTTATAGTTTCTATCGATCAGAGTGAGATATTTGATGCTGTGGCAAAGCTTACAACATTACTTCTTATAGTTGGTCTTGTAATAATTGCAATAGGAGTTGTATTCTCATTTATCATAGCTTCAAGGATAGCTAAGCCTATCAATTCGCTTAATGCTGATATAAATGAACTTTCTTCATACAATCTCAGTGCTGCTCCAAAGAATGATTATTCTAAGAGAAGAGATGAGATTGGAGATATATACAGAGCTACTCAGGACCTCAAGAACAAATTCATTGAGATAGTTGAAAAGATGAAGCAGTCTTCTTCTGAGCTTAGTGCTTCCTGCAATAGCTTTTTAGAGAAAGCTGAGAAGGTAAGCCACTCATCAGAAGAAATTGCAAAGACTCTTGAAGAAGTTGCACAGGGTGTTACATCTCAGGCAGAGGATACTCAGGTTGGTGTTATTCAGGTACAGAACCTAAGCAACCTCATTGAACAAAACAACGCTAACCTAAAGATACTTGGTGATGCCTCAACCAATGCAGAAAATCTTAAGAATGAAGGCCTTGTTACTATGGAAGGACTTCTTAAGTCTACAGAGAATAGTAAGGCAATATCCAATGATATTAAGGAAGCTATTGACAATACACAGAGCTCAGTTGATGAGATTAAGGTTGCCGGTGAAATGATTCGTTCTATTGCTGAGCAGACCAACCTTCTTGCGCTTAATGCGGCTATTGAGGCTGCAAGAGCAGGTGAGGCAGGAAAGGGCTTTGCGGTTGTAGCTGAGGAAATCAGAAAGCTTGCTGAGAACTCAAGTAAGTTTACAGAAAATATCAACCAGTCAGTAAGCGAACTTTTAACAAGAACAGCTTATGCGGTTGAGAAGATAAATGAATCTACTGAAATTGTAGAGAATCAGTCACATAACGTAGATGAAGTAAGTGTACGCTTTGACGGTATATCTGATGCTATTACTGAGCTTAAGTCAGCTATGGACGAAATCGTAGCTTCTAATAAGCAGTTCAGTGAGGCACAGGAGAAGCTATACACAGTTATGGAAAATGCTTCTGCTCTTTCAGAAGAGAACTCTGCTTCAGCAGAAGAAATCTCAGCTTCTACACAGGAGCAGGCTGCTACCTTTGAAGAGGTTAAGGATGAGAGCCAGGCTCTTATGGAACTCTCTAGAGACCTTGATGAGGTTATTCAGAAGTTTAAGTTGTAATACATATAAAAATGAAGTGGGTGCCGTAAGGTACCCACTTTTTTGACGCAAATATACTTTTATAACATATAAGCGGCGATATCAATATGGTGGCTTTTACGCTTACATAGCAATATTATTCAACCTCTAATATCACGCACTGATAAGGACTAAGCTTTATGGTTCTATCGTTTACAAATTCTACATTCTTCATATTTGATAATATATTAGCCTTGCATTTCTTTTCAAGCTTTACAGTTTTTTCTTCTCTATCAAAATTACCAAGTACAAGCAGGGTTTGTTTTTCGCCGTTTCTGTAAAATGCCATAAGATTATGCTCGTTTTCAAGGTAAGGCACCACCTCTCCATAGACGATTGTATCCTTATATGCTTCATTTTTTCTAAGAGCAGTTAACTTCCTGTAGTAGTTAAGTACAGAGTTTTCATCATCTATCTGAGACTTTACATTGATTTTTTTGTATTTAGGGTTGACCATAAGCCAAGGAGTTCCGCTTGTAAATCCTGCATTTTTGCTATCATCCCACTGCATAGGAGTTCTTGCATTATCCCTGCTGAACTTTTTAACAGCATTAAAAGCATCCTCTTTTGACAGACCTGCATCAAGTGCAGTCTGATATTCACCAATAGTGGATATGTCATCTATTTCTTCCATGCCGGTAAAATCGCAGTTTTCCATACCGATTTCCTGTCCCTGATAAATGAAAGGAAGGCCCTTCATCATCAGCTGCATGGTTCCAAGAAGCTTCTTTGAGTCGTCGTTTATATCACAGGTCTGGAGAAAATAACTGGCACCTCTTGGTAAATCGTGGTTTTCTATGATTGTAGAAATATAACCTAAATCATTAACTCTAACCTGAGTTTCAAAACAACAGTTTCTATAGTCATCAGGTGTAATTGGCTTTGCAGCATACCACCCCTTGTCACTCTTGCCAAACCCTACCTCGTTAAAGTCAAACATAGTTGAAAAATGGCCGTCATCACCTATAAATATAGGGATATCCTCCGTTCTGTCTGTAAATACCTCTCCAACTGTAAATGCGTCGTGTTTATCAAAGGTATGTAGTCTCAGCTCGTGTAGATAATTATCCACATTCTTTGCATCAGCTAGCATCTTCGCACATATAACGGTGCCGTCTTCCCTGTCAGGAGGATAGTTATAAGAGGTAAATGGAAGAGCCTTGCTTATATTCATTATGGCATCGACTCTAAAACCTGCAAGCCCCTTATCGAGCCACCAGTTAATCATTTTGTAGATTTCATCACGAAGCTTAGGGTTCTCCCAGTTTAAATCCGGTTGCTTTTTATGAAAGAGGTGGAGATAGTATTTATCAGTTCCTTTGATTTTTTCCCAGGCACTTCCGCCAAAGTAGGATCGCCAGTTATTTGGAGGGTTGCCATTTACTCCGTCTTCGATGAAAAAATATTTGGCATACTCACTGTCTAGGTCTGCCATAGCTTTCTTAAACCATTCGTGCTCGTCAGAACAGTGGTTGATAACTAAGTCCATCAGGATGTACATATTTCTCTTCTTTGCCTCTGCCAGCAGTTCATTCATATCATCCATGGTTCCAAATCTTGGATCTATATCATAGTAATCCGCTATATCATAGCCCTGGTCAGCAAGTGGGGAAGGATAACAGGGAGAAAGCCATATGATGTCAACACCTAAGTCTTTCAAATAATCAAGCTTGTTAATTACACCTCTTAAATCGCCTATTCCGTTTCCTTTTGTATCCAAAAAGCTCTTTGGATATATTTGATATGCCACCTTTTCGTGCCACCATTTTTTCTTCATTTATGTTCTCCTTTTATCTTAATTTCGCCACCATATGAACGCGCTTATCCTGCAATCAGGCTTATATCATTGTACCCTTGTATCATATAATAAAATCAAGGATATATCAATACTTAATAGAATTATTTGATTATCTAAGTAAATTGATATATACTATCTAAGTACGATGATATCTAAGTTGATATATTAAATTTATGGAAATTAAGGAGCTTTCTTATGTATGAATTATATATTAAACAGAAGGTATTTAAGATAACTGACCACTATGAGGTTATGGATTCAAATCAAAATCCTGTCTATCGTGTAGATCAGGACTTCAGACTTGTAGGCAATACAGTACATGTCAGCAGGATGGACGGCAGTGAGGCCTTTGTTATCAATAAAAGGGTGCTTACATTAATGCCTAAGTATGATGTTGATTTTAGTAATGGAAAAACGGCATTTATTAAGCAAAAGTTTACCTTTTTTATAAAGTCAATAGATATGTATTTTGATAATAAGTTACTTAGTCTCGACGGAAGCTTATGGGATTTGGACTTTAGAGTGTTTTCTGATAACAATGAGATTGGTAATATCAGTAGGAAAATTCTTGCTTGGGGGGATACCTATGTAATTAGCGTATTTGATCCTGAATTTGAAGAAGCCTTGCTGGCACTGACAATTGTGGTTGACAATATTAAGGATAATGAAGGAAAAGGTTGATTGGAGAGTAAATGACAGAAAAAATATATCTGGTATCGCTTGGCTGCGATAAAAACCTTGTAGACTCAGAAATTATGCTTGGGCTTTTAAGTAAAGAAGGCTATACTATAACTAATGAACTTAATGAAGCTGACTATGCCATAGTAAATAGCTGCTGCTTCATTGGGGATGCAAAAGAAGAAAGTATAAATACAATTATAGAAATAGGGGAACTTAAAAAAGAAGGTAAGCTTAAAGGACTCATTGTGACAGGCTGTCTTGCACAAAGATACCAGTCTATGATTACTGATGAGCTTCCTGAGGCAGATGCTGTTATAGGTACAACTGCTTATGATAACATTGTATCTGCCATTGCTGAGATAAAGTCTAAAAATGGCTTAGCGGATAAATCTCTCTACATAGAGGACCTTGAAAGGCTGGCTGGAGGAGAGGAACACAGACTCGTGCCTGCTGGAGAGATTTCATCTTATATTAAGATAGCGGAAGGCTGTAACAAACGCTGCACTTACTGTATTATTCCGTATATCCGTGGTAATTATAGAAGTATTCCTATGGAAACAATTGTTAAAGAGGCAGAAGAGTTAGCTAAACAGGGAACAAAAGAGCTTCTTTTGGTGGCTCAGGAGACTACACTGTATGGAGTTGACATTTACGGTAAGAAAGCGCTGCCTGAATTAGTTCACGAGTTATCAAAAATAAGTGGAATTGAATGGATAAGACTGTTATACTGTTATCCGGAAGAAATAACAGATGAGATAATTGAAGCAATTAAGAATGAAAAAAAGGTCTGTCATTACATAGATTTGCCTATTCAGCATAGTTCTGATGCAATTCTAAAAAGAATGGCAAGAAAGACAAATCAGGCTGAGCTAAGAGAGAGGATTGCAAGACTCCGTAAGGAAATTCCTGATATCACCCTTAGAACTACACTTATCACCGGGTTCCCGGGCGAAACCGAAGAAGACTTTAAGGAGCTTTACAACTTTGTGGATGAGATGGAGTTTGACCGTCTTGGGGTGTTTACATACTCTGCCGAGGAGGGCACTCCTGCCGCGGAAATGGATGGTCAGGTAGACGAAGAAGTAAAAATTGCGAGAAGAAATGAAATTATGGAGCTTCAGCAGGAGATATCGGCTGAAAAAGCAGAGGGTAGAATAGGAAAAGTCTATGAAGTCCTTGTTGAAGGCACGGTGCCTGTTGATTCTGTTAATGGCGAAGCTTTTGCTTCAATTATGGAAGTAAACGAAGACGGAAAGAAAGTCTATATAGGGAGAACCTATATGGATGCTCCCGATGTAGACGGACAGGTATTTTTTGAATCTAACTACGAAATTATGTCAGGTGAGCTTGTGGAGGTTGAAATAATTGCCTCAGACGAGTATGATTTGTTTGGAGTATTGATTTAGGAGGAGATAGTATGAATCTGCCTAATAAGATTACGGTATTCAGGATACTTATGATACCATTTTTTGTGGCAAGTATGCTCATTAAAGAAATCCCTTATCACGAGATTATAGCGGGAGTAATATTTATAATTGCGGCTCTTTCTGATTTGGTTGATGGCAAGATAGCAAGACGCTTTAACCTTGTCACCAATTTTGGCAAATTTATGGATCCGCTCGCGGATAAGCTGCTTGTTCAGTCTGCTTTACTTTGCTTTGTTGCGAACGGACTTTTACCAGCTTGGATTGCAATCGTTATAATGAGCAGGGAGTTTATTATAAGCGGTTTTAGGCTTGTTGCTGCAGATAAAGGAATTGTGATAGCGGCTGGTTACCTTGGAAAGCTTAAAACCGTATTTCAGATGGTGATGAGCGTTATGTTGATTTTCCATTTTTCTCATCCTGTTTGGCTTGCTACGGAGCAGATTTTTATATGGGGTTCACTTATACTGACAATTGTTTCACTTGTTGATTATTTTATCAAAAATAAAGATGTGCTAAAGGAAACAAAGTAATGAAACTTGAGGAAGAAGTAGTTAAAAGACTATTAGAGAAGAATTTAATTCTAACAACGGCAGAGTCCTGCACGGGCGGACTTATAGGTGCTGCCATAGTAAATGTTTCGGGAGCGTCGGGCTGCTTTAATGAGGGTTATATTACTTATGCAAATGAAGCAAAAGTGAGGCTTTTAGGAGTAAATGAAGAAAGCATAAGTAAATACGGTGTGGTCAGCGATGTAGTAGTTAAAGAAATGGCAAAAGGGGCACTTAGTTCTGCTTCTGCCGACATAGCAGTAGCTGTATCAGGGATAGCAGGCCCGCTTGGAGGAAGTCCTTCAAAGCCTGTAGGTACTGTGTTTGTTGGCCTTTGCATTAAGGATAAAAATACGAAAGCTCTGTCTTCTAGAGCCTATGAATTTCATTTTCAGGGTGATAGAACTGAGATTAGGCATAAAACTGTCCAAGAAGCATTAAAAATTATTTTATCTGCCACATAATTGACAACAACCCTCCTTATTCTATACATGTGAAAATAGGAAAGGAGGGTTCAATGTTTAAAAAATTAAGAGGAATTATATTGTGTGGAGTAGCCGCTTCCCTAGTTTTGACTTCGTGTGGAAACAAAGCGGATAATTATAAAAAAGCAGATTCTAAAACTGAATCATCTGCCGGAAATTCTGTAAATGGTTCATCAAGTGTAGTAAATACTGTGATAAAAGTTCCTGAAAAGGGTGGAAATTCTAAGCATATAAGCATTACTCAGCAAAAGGTGACCATATATTCTGTTGATGCTGAAAGTGATAAGATACAAGCTAAAAACAGCATGATAACCATAAAGGAAGAACTGATACCTCAGGATATTATAGATGCTGTATTGTTTGAACTTGATGACTTGATAGATGGTGATGCAATTGCGAATACCCTTACAGACAAGGATTCTATTACGATAAATTTTATTACCAAGGATAAAGACTACCCTTTTGGAAAGAAGTCTCAGGTAACGGATGTCATTGTGCTTGATTGTATATCATACAGTATATTTGACAATTTTAAGGATTTTAAGAAAATTTATTTTAAATTGAATGGAGAGGCATATAGGTCGAAACAGCTTAAGCTGTCAGACACTAAGCCATTTATGATAAATGAGTAAAGTATTGGTAATAGGTGCTGGAGCTGCGGGAAGTATGGCTGCCATATTTGCAGCAAGAGCAGGAAATGATGTCATTGTATTTGAAAAAAATGCAAAGACCGGTAAGAAGATTTATATTACAGGTAAGGGCAGATGTAACCTTACTAATGCCGTAGAAAATGAAGAGCTTATAAAGAACACCATACGAAACCCTAAGTTTATGTACAGCGCTTACTCAACATTTTCAAGTAAGGACACTATTGGATTCTTTGAGAAACTAAATTGTCCCATAAAGGTGGAGAGGGGTAACAGAGCATTTCCTGTAAGCGACCATTCCTCTGATATAATCAAAGCGCTTGATAAGGCAATGGAAGAGGCAGGGGTTAAAATCAGATATAATACACCTGTAGAACAGCTTGTTATCAGTGATGATGGAGCCACTATAAAGGGTATTAAACTAAGAGATGGTAAGATAGTTGAATCCGATAAGGTTATTGTAGCTACGGGTGGACTGTCCTACAGGTCAACAGGTTCAACAGGCGATGGGTATGAGTTTGCAAAGCAGGCAGGGCATACCGTCAAAGGTTTAAGGCCTAGTCTTGTAGCTCTTGAGGTAAAAGAGAGCTTTGTAAAAGAACTTGAAGGTCTTTCACTAAAAAATGTCAGGGTTATAGTTAAGAATGGTAAGAAAACTTTGTTTAATGAACTTGGCGAGATGCTATTTACCAGAAACGGCGTAAGCGGGCCGCTTATACTGTCTGCAAGCAGTATTGCAGGTGACATATTTTATAGTGATGGTGGAGAGTTAAGTATAGACTTAAAGCCTGCACTTACTGAGGATGAACTGGATGCAAGACTTCTAAGGGATTTTACTGAGTTTAGGGCTAAGGCGCTTAAAAATGCTCTTGACAAGCTCTTGCCTAAAAGCCTTATTCCTGTCTTTTTAGAGAGAACAAAAATAAATGTAGAAAAAAAGGCGGGGGACTTAACTAAATCAGAAAGAAGTGTTATAATAGGGTTGCTTAAGCATTTTACACTGCGGGTAACGGGGCTTAGAGGCTATGAAGAAGCCGTTATAACTAAGGGTGGAGTATCAGTTAAAGAAATTAATCCCAAAACAATGGAGTCTAAGTTAGTGAAAGGGCTTTATTTTGTAGGTGAGGTCTTGGATGTGGATGCTCTTACTGGAGGTTTTAACTTGCAGATAGCGTGGTCTACAGGTGTAGTTGCAGGTAGTGATATTATTTAATTAAGGGGGTATTACAATGAATAAGCTAAGCACAGACAAGGCACCGGCAGCAATCGGACCATACAGCCAGGGTGTAGAGGTACAGGGACTTGTATTTACAAGTGGTCAGATTCCAATCAATCCTGCAGTAGGAAAGATTGAGGCAGAGGGAATTGAGGCTCAGGCAGAACAGTCCTGTAAGAATGTTGAGGCTGTACTTGAAGCAGCAGGTCTTTCTATGAATGATGTAGTAAAGACAACCTGTCTGCTTGCCAACATGGAAGACTTTGCGGTATTTAATAAAGTATATGAGAAATACTTTATTAGCAAGCCTGCAAGATCCTGCTTTGCAGTAAAAGCACTTCCGGCAGGTGCATTGGTTGAGATTGAAGCTATTGCTTCTAAGTAAAATAATAAGGGACAAACGGAGCCTTACTTCGTTTGTCCTTTAATCAAACTAAGAGGATAGAATGAACAAAGAAATAGCAATTGACGGACCTGCGGGAGCCGGTAAAAGTACCATAGCAAAAAGAGTAGCCGAAAAGTTAGGACTAATCTATGTAGATACAGGTGCTATGTTTAGAGCGATTGCCCTTTATATGACGGGGAAGTGTGTCAAAAGCAATGAGACTGACAAAGTTAAAGAAGAGTTAAATAACATCCGTCTTGACATAGTCTATGAAAATGGTGAACAGCAGATTATATTAAATGATGAAAATGTGAGCAAGCTTATTAGAAATCCTGAAATAAGTAAGGCTGCATCGGAATTTGCACAGGTTCCCGAGGTAAGGGAAAGGCTTTTAATACTGCAAAGAGAACTGGCTGATAAAAGGCCTGTAGTTATGGATGGAAGAGACATAGGCACAAAAGTGCTTCCGACCGCCTCTGTTAAGATATTTTTAACAGCAGATGTGAAGGTTAGGGCCGAGAGAAGATATAAAGAACTTACTGAAAAAGGTGAAAAGGTTAATTTAGAAGACATTATGTCCGATATAAAGAGTAGGGATGAGCAGGATATGAATAGGAAGGTTTCACCTCTTGTACAGGCCAGTGATGCGGTGTTGGTGGATACATCTTCACTTAGTATTGATGAAGTGGTTGATGCCATAATAAAAATTGCCTGTGACAAAAATTCTGACTTTATCTAGAATCTCTTAGAAAGGGAAACTATATTTGGAAATTAAGGTTGCTAAAAATGCAGGTTTTTGTTTTGGTGTAAAGAGAGCTATTGAGCTTGTTAACAAACTTTCATCTGAAGGAAAGCCTGTATACACTTATGGAGATATTATCCATAATGAGAGTGTGGTAAAGGAGCTTGAAGAAAAGGGAGTAAGGGTTGTAAATGACTTGGATGAGCTAAAGAATCTTGAAAAGGGAACTTTGATTATAAGATCTCACGGAATACCTAAGTCTGATTACGATAAGTTAGCTGATTTGGGAGCTGAATTTCAAGATGCTACCTGTCCCTTTGTAAAAAAGATACATAAGCTTGCAAGGGAGTATTCAGAGAATCCTGACAATCAAATCGTCATTGTAGGCTCAAGAAATCATCCTGAGGTTATAGGTATAAAGGGCTGGTGCCTGACTGAGCCGGTTATATTTGAAACCAAGGAAGAAGCCGAGGCTTATAACGGAAATCCTTTAAAGAAACATGTTATTTTAGCTCAAACTACATTTAATTTAAATAAATTTCAAGATATAGTTGAAATTTTAGAGAAAAAGAGATATTATAGTATTGTTTTGAATACTATCTGCGATGCTACATCAAAAAGGCAGACTGAAACGGAAAAACTTGCGGGAGAAGCAGATGCAATGATAGTTGTTGGCGGCAGACATAGCTCCAACACCCAAAAATTATACGATATATGTATAAAAAAATGTGTTGATACTTACTATATACAGACACCTGAGGACTTGGATATAAGGAAACTAAGACTTTTTCGTTGCGTAGGTATTACAGCAGGGGCTTCAACCCCAAATAATATTATTGAGGAGGTTCGGACCAGAATGGCTGAAATGAGTTTTGAAGAAATGCTTGAGGAGTCTTTAAAGACTACCAGACACAACGGAGAGGTGGTAGAAGGAACTGTAATAGCTGTTAAGGAAGATGAGATTATCCTTAACATTGGATATAAAGCAGATGGAATTCTTACAAAGAGTGAATATTCCAACACTCCTACTGACCTTACTACTGTTGCTAAGGTTGGAGATAAGATGGAAGTTAAGGTACTTAAGCTTAATGACGGAGATGGACAGGTGCTTCTTACATATAAGCGCCTTGCTGCAGAAAAGGGCAATAAGCGCCTTGAAGAAGCTTTTAACAACAAAGAAGTACTTAAGGCTAAGGTTAGCCAGGTACTTAATGGTGGTTTAAGCGTAGTAGTTGATGAGGCTAGGGTATTTATACCTGCAAGCCTTGTATCAGATACTTACGAGAAGAATCTTGATAAGTATGCAGGTGAGGAAATTGAGTTTGTTATCAGCGAATTCAATCCTAAGAAGAGAAGGGTTATCGGTGATAGAAAGCAGATTCTTACGGCTAAGAAGAACGAGCTTAAGAAGGCTCTTTTCGAGAAGCTTGCAGTTGGACAGGTTGTTGACGGAACAGTTAAGAATGTAACAGATTTTGGTGCATTTATAGATCTTGGCGGTGCAGATGGACTTCTCCATATCTCAGAGATGAGCTGGGGACATATCGAGAATCCTAAGAAGGTATTCAAGGTTGGCGATATGGTTAAGACCTTCGTTAAAGATATTCAGGGCGAGAAGATTGCTTTAAGCCTTAAGTTTGAGGATCAGAATCCTTGGGCAGGTGCAGAAGAGAAATTTGCAGTAGGTAAGATTGTTACCGGTAAGGTTGCCCGTATGACTGACTTTGGTGCATTTATTGAGCTTGAGCCGGGTGTAGATGCTCTTCTCCACGTATCACAGATTGCCAATAATCATGTTGAGAAGCCAAGCGACGTACTTAAGACAGGCGAAGAAGTAACAGCAAAGGTTGTTGATTTTAACGCTGAGACAAAGAAGATTTCACTTTCTATCAAGGCTCTTTTAGCTGGAGCAGAGGAGAAAGAAGAGAAAGCTTCTGATGATTCTGAAGATAATCAGGCAGAATAATTTGTCAGGTTTTGCTCAGCTTATGCAGTTAGATCTGTATGAGCTGGGCATTTTTAATGTGACAGGAAATTTCTCCAAAATTACCTGTCACATTAAAATAATGATATACACTTTTAGTACTTATAACTCGAATAATATACGAACATGGAGGTAAGTATGAGCGATTACGAGAGTTTTAAAAAGCAGGTATATACCTTGTCTTCAATTGATTTGGATGCTTATAAAGAGAAACAGATGAAGAGAAGGATAGATTCTCTTATTGCAAAAAATGGATTTAAGACTTATGATGATTATATAAAAGGATTGAAGACTGATAAAGACCTTTACGATGCATTTATAAACTATCTCACCATAAATGTATCTGAATTTTGGCGCAATCCTGAGCAGTGGGCTATCCTTGAGAAAGACATAATTCCTTATCTTATGAAGAAGGATGGGAAGAATATTAAAATATGGAGTGCTGCCTGCTCTACAGGTGACGAACCATATTCTCTTGTTATGTTGCTGTTAAAATTTGTACCTCTTAACCAGATTAAAATAATTGCCACAGACATAGACAATCAGGTGCTTGAGAAGGCAAAGATGGGAGTATACAGCTATAATAGTGTTAAGGGCTTACCAAAGGAGCTTCTAGAAAAGCATTTCACCAAGCTTACGGCTACTTCTTACAAGATTAACGATGATATCAAGTCAAGAGTTGAATTTAAGAAGCATAATCTCCTTAAAGATCCTTATCCAACAGGCTGTTCTATGATAGTTTGCAGAAATGTAGTAATATATTTTACGGATGAAGCTAAAAATGAGGTATTTAAGAAGTTTCATTCAGTCCTAAAACCTGAAGGTGTGCTCTTTGTAGGAAGTACAGAGCAGATTATCCAGTCTGCTGCTATAGGATTTAAACCACAGTATTCGTTTTTCTACATCAAACAGTAAATAATAGATAGGTGGTAAAAATAAATATGATTAAAGTTGCATTGGATGTAATGGGTGGCGATAATGCGCCTTATGAGATAGTCAAAGGAGCTGTCCTTGCTGTTAATGAGAATAAAGATCTTAAGGTTTATCTAGTAGGTCAGAGTGCGGTCGTTCACGATACACTTAACAGGTTAAGAGGAGAAGGCCTCGAAATCAACATGAATGCACTTGAAATAATAGAGGCGTCTGAGGTTATTACAAATGATGAGGCACCGGTTATGGCAATCAGAAAGAAGAAAGACTCATCGATTTCTGTTGCAATGAGGCTAGTGAAGGAAGAAAAGGCAGATGCCTTTGTTTCTGCTGGTTCTACAGGGGCTGTTCTTGTAGGAGGACAGCTGGTTGTCGGAAGGCTTAAGGGAGTTGAGCGTTCTCCTCTTGCATCACTTATCCCAACGCAGAAGGGCGTATCTTTGCTGATTGACTGTGGAGCTAATGTGGATTCAAGATCTGCTCACCTTATTCAGTATGCCGTTATGGGTTCAATATATATGGAAAATGTAATCGGCATTAAGAACCCTAAGGTTGCCATAGTGAATGTTGGTGTAGAAGAAGAGAAGGGAAATGCACTTGTAAAGGAAACCTTCCCGCTGCTCAAATCCCGTTCAGATATTAACTTTGTAGGTAGTATTGAATCAAGACAGATTCCTTACGGAGATGCGGATGTAATAGTGTGTGATGCCTTTGTAGGTAATGCTATATTAAAGCTTTTTGAAGGAGTTGCCGCAGTTCTTCTCGAAGAAATCAAGAAGGGACTTTTAAGCACTACGATGAGCAAGATAGGTGCCATGCTCTCCAAAAAGGCACTTAAAAACACATTATCTATGTTTGATGCTACTAAACATGGCGGAGCCCCTATGCTTGGACTTAATGGACTTGTAGTTAAGACTCACGGTAATGCAACACATAATGAAATTAAAAATGCTCTTATTCAGTGTATCAGCTTTAAAAATCAGGGAATTAACGATAAAATAAAGCAGTACTTATCAGAATAAGATGTAATAAAGGAGGAAATATGGAACTGGATAGAATTAAAGAAATTGTTGCAGGAGTACTTCACGTAGATGAAAACAGTATAACTGCAGACACAAAATTTGTAGATGATTTGGGTGCAGACTCACTTGATCTTACATCAATCGTTATGGAGATAGAGGAACAGTTTGGAATTGAAATTCCTGATGATGCTATTGCTTCTATCGTAACGGTTGGCGATGCTGTAGAAAAGCTTGAAGAAGCTAGCGAAAGGTAAATAATACCAAATTTGAGTGCCCCGCCGTAAGCTGCGGGGTATTTCATTTTAGAAGGGGGAAAATAAGTTGAGTTTATTTATTAAACCTGAGAAAGCCGATAAAATCGAACAGACAATAGGATATGAGTTTAAGGATAGGAAGCTCCTTACCAATGCATTTTCTCATAGTTCATTTGTAAACGAAAAGCATCTTTCCAAGTCCGACTGCAACGAGAGAATGGAATTTTTGGGAGATGCGGTATTGGAACTGGCAACAAGTGAATTCCTGTTTAACAGACATAAGGATATGCAGGAAGGTGAGTTAACAAAGCTTCGTGCAAGGCTTGTGTGTGAGCAGGCTCTAGCCTATAGTGCCAGAGAAATGGACTTGTCTGATTATTTGCTTTTAGGACATGGAGAGGCTATAACAGGTGGCAGAAACAGGGATTCTATACTTTCTGACGCACTTGAAGCTCTTATAGGGGCGATTTATCTTGACGGTGGTCTTACTAATGCGAAAGAGTTTATTGAAAGGCATGTATTAAATGATATTGAACACAAGAAACTCTTTTTTGATAGTAAAACTATCTTTCAGGAGATGGTACAGAGTGAGAATCTAGGTACTATCAAATATAAGCTGCTGGATGAATACGGCCCGGACCACGACAAGAAGTTTAAGGAAGCAGTTTATATTGGCACACGTGAGTATGGTATAGGCGAAGGCCATACAAAGAAGGCTGCAGAACAGGTTGCGGCTTATAATGGAATTTTAAAACTAAAGGCTGAAAGAGGAGAAGATAGCGATGTACCTAAAAAGTGTTGAAATACAGGGGTTCAAATCCTTTGCCAATAAAATTGTCTTTTCCTTTGAAAGTGGCATAACCGGCATAGTTGGACCTAACGGAAGCGGTAAAAGTAATGTTGCTGATGCCGTGAGATGGGTACTTGGTGAGCAGAGTGCAAAGCAGCTTCGTGGAGCAAAGATGGAGGATGTTATCTTCTCAGGTACGGAAATAAGAAAAGCACAGAGCTTTGCCTATGTTGCAATCACCATAGACAATTCAGATAAGGTACTTCCAATCGAATATGAAGAGGTTACAGTTGCAAGAAGGGTATACCGTTCAGGAGAAAGTGAATATCTTATCAATGGGCATAACTGCAGGCTTAAAGATGTAAGTGAGCTTTTCCTGGATACAGGTATTGGTAAAGAAGGTTACTCAATTATAGGGCAGGGACAGATTGAGAAGATTATAAGCGGGCGTCCTGAGGACAGGCGTGAGCTCTTTGATGAAGCCGCAGGAATAACCAAATTTAAGAAAAGAAAAGCTGAATCCATTAAGAATCTGGAAGAGGAAAGCGCTAATCTTGCCAGAGTAAATGACATAATGTCTGAGCTTGAAGGGCGTATAGGGCCTCTTGCGAGGCAGGCTGAGGCTGCAAAGTTATATCTTAGTTACAGGGATGACCTAAAGAAATATGAGATTATCAATTTTACCAACGAATATGACCATTTGGCTGATGCTAAATCAAAGGCAGAATCTGATAAGGCTTTGGCAGAAAACAATCTTAATGAGGCAAATACAAAGTATGAGGGCATAAAGGAAGAGTATGAGAAGCTTGAAGCCTTGTTAAATGAAAAGTCTGAAATGATTGATGAAACTTCAAATCTCATAGCTGAGAATCAGATTGCAAGAGAAAAGGCTGATGGTGAACTTAAGCTTATAAAGGAGCAGATAAACTCCATAAACAAAAACTCTGAGAACAATGTAGAAAGGCTCAAACAGGCTCAGTTAAAGCTTGATAACAGTATTAAAGAAGAGGCCGAAGTTAACCTTAAACTTAATGAACTTACCACGAAAGAAGATAACTTTGTAAAAGAAGAGTCCGAGCTAAACGAGGAACTGGAGGCTAAACTTGGCTTAAAAGCTAACCTTGAAAAGGAAAGAGAATATAAGCTTAGTGAGAAGGCAGGAAAAGACAAAGAAAAGGCTGAGGCTGCAGGTCAGATTGAGCTATATAAGGCAAATCTTGAACAGAATAAGATAAAAAAGCTGGAGCTTAATCAGAAGATACTTAGAAATAAAGAAACAAACGATGGTCTTAAGTCTCAGTATGACTCTGCATCTGAAAAGATTAATGAACTTACTGCAAATCTCTTAAAACTTGAGGCTGTAGAATCTGATGCCAAGGAGCTTATCGAAAAGCTTACAGGAGACAGAGCAAAGAAAGAAAAGGAAGTATCAGATAAGCAAAGGGTTATCCTTGGTGCAAAGGCTACACTTAATTCTCTTATGAATATGGCTGAAAAGTACGATGGATACGGCAATGCCGTAAAGCGTATAATGGAGCATAAGAAGGAAGAAACAGGAATCATAGGTGTTGTTGCTGACATTATAAAGGTTAAACCTAAGTATGAGACAGCTGTAGAAACAGCAATTGGTGGTGCCATCCAAAATGTAGTCACTGACAGAGAGGCTACTGCAAAGCGTACTATTACCTGGCTTAAAGAAAATAAGCTTGGAAGGGCAACCTTTCTCCCTCTTGATGCTATGACACTTCATAATCCGGGTAACTTCGGCGGTGCACTTAATGAAGAGGGGATAGTAGGGGTAGCTGCCTCCCTTGTTGAGTTTGAGCCTAAGTATGCAGGTCTTGTAAGCCACATCCTAGGACGTACCCTTGTAGCCGACAATATGGACTCAGCTACAAGAATAGCCAGAAAATACAGATATTCCTTAAGAATAGTTACTCTTGATGGAGAGCAGCTAAGTCCCGGAGGCTCTATCTCAGGTGGTGCATTTAAGAATTCAAGCAATCTTCTTGGAAGAGCAAGAGAAATTGAGGATAAGAAGGAAGGTCTTGTTTTTCTTGAAAATGAGTATGAGGAGCTTAAAAAGGAGCTTGAAGGCATTAGAACTTCGCTATCTGAGACTAAGCAGAGTCTTGCCATTTACAAGGAAAACATGTCTGAACTTAAGGTTAGTCTTAATACAGAAATAAATGCAAGAAAGCAGCTTGAGCATAGAATAGCTGAGACTGAACAAGGGCTTAATGAGATTAAACTTGATGGTATTAATCTTGATAAAGAGCGTGACTTCACGGAAAAAGAAATAGAAAGACTTAGTGCCATAATTGCTTCTGACGATAAAAATGAAGCGCAGTCTGTAGAACTTGATGATATTATTAAGAAAATTGAAGAGACAGACAGGTCGATAGCTGAGATAAATGCAAAGATAAATCAGTCTAAGATAGCTGAAAGTACTGTACTTACTGAGAAGAATTTCATAAATGAAAATCTTGTAAGAATAAACAGAGATAAGCAATCTGCTAAAGAAGAGATTGAGGCGCTTAAGAAGCAGAACGAAGAAATTGCAGTTAGCCTTAAAGAAAAGCAGGCTGAAATCGAGAAGCTTATAAGTGAAATTGAAAGCCTCGCTGTAGAAATTGAAGCTGCTGAGAGAAAGAAAAAAGCTCTTATTACAGAGAAAGACGCGATATCAGGAAGCCACAAGTCTTTCTTTAACAAGCGTGAAGAAATAGCCGAGCTTAGGGCGAGTCTTGATAAAGAAGTGTACAGGCTTGGTGGAATTATAGAAAAGGCTGATGCTAACCTTGAAGCAATGGTAGGCTATATGCTTGAGGAGTACGGAGTAACTTATTCTGAGGCTGTTAAGAATAAGGTTGATACCGATGAGGAATACACAAGCTTCACCCTTAAGAAGATGATTAACAATCAAAAGAATCTTATAAAAGAGCTTGGAAATGTCAATATAGGGGCTATAGAGGAGTACAGGGAAGTAGGCTCAAGATATGAGCTTCTTAAAACTCAGGCAGAGGACATAATAAAGGCTGAGGATGCCTTAAGAGTGGTTATTGAAGAGCTTGATAGAAGGATGAGAGAGCAGTTTGATGAACGCTTTAAGGACATAAATGAGCAGTTTAATCTTGCCTTTGAGGAGCTGTTCGGAGGTGGTAATGGTAGGCTCGAGCTCACAGAAGGAGAGGATGTACTTGAAGCAGGAATCAAGATTATAGCTCAGCCACCGGGAAAGAAGCTTCAGAATATGATGCAGCTTTCAGGTGGTGAAAAGGCTCTTACGGCTATTGCACTTCTTTTTGCCATTCAGAACCTTAAGCCATCACCATTCTGTCTCCTTGATGAGATAGAAGCGGCTCTTGATGACTCCAATGTAACCAGATTTGCGGATTATTTACATAAGTTAACAAAGAACACCCAGTTCATAGTTATTACACATAGAAGAGGTACTATGAATGCCGCAGACGTACTCTATGGTATAACAATGCAGGAAAAGGGTGTATCTACCATGGTTTCGGTTAACCTTATAGACGCAGATATAAAGTAGAAAGGGATGAGATAATGGGATTTTTCAGTAAACTTGCAGAAGGACTTACAAAAACCAGAAACAACATAATGAACAGTGTCTCCAACATCTTTACGGGACACGACATAATAGATGATGATTTTTATGAGGAGCTTGAAGAAACTCTTATAATGGCAGACCTTGGAATAACTACAACTACCTCTGTGATTGAGAACTTAAAGGACAAGGTGAAGGAGCTAAAGATAAAGGATCCTGCTGACTGTAAGAAACTCCTCATGGACAGCCTAAAGGAGCAGATGCAGGTAAAGCCTGATGCCTATGATTTTGAGAATAAGAAGTCTGTTGTCCTTATGATAGGAGTAAACGGTGTTGGTAAGACTACGTCCGTAGGAAAGCTTGCAAGCCAGCTTAAGAACTCGGGAAAGAAGGTCCTTGTTGCCGCTGCTGATACCTTTAGGGCTGGAGCTATAGAGCAGCTTACAGAATGGGCGAGGCGCTCCGATGTGGAGCTCATTGCACAGAGTGAAGGCAGTGATCCTGCAGCTGTTGTATTTGATGCAGTAAACGCTGCAAAGGCGCGTAATGTAGATGTGCTTATCTGTGATACCGCAGGCCGTCTTCACAATAAGAAGAACCTTATGGATGAGCTTAATAAGATATATAGAATTGTGAGCAAGGAATATCCTGAGGCGGCAGTAGAGACTCTTGTAGTAGTAGATGGTACAACCGGTCAGAATGCTAAAGAACAGGCAAGGCAGTTCTCAGAAGCAGCCCCTGTAAACGGTATAGTGCTAACTAAGCTTGACGGCACTGCAAAAGGCGGTATAGCAATAGCTATAGAGTCTGAGCTTAGCATACCTGTTAAGTATATTGGAATAGGTGAGAAGATAGACGACTTGCAGAAGTTTGATGCAGAAGAGTTTGTGGAAGCTTTGTTTAATGTCGAATAAATTACTATACTTTAATTAGATACTGCTATAATATTGTCGTTTTTCCTGCATATGAGGTGGCATTATGGAAGTGTGGAAAGAGTACAAAAAAGGAATGATTCCAAACGGAAATTATATAGCAAGAATAGTTTGCGGGGATGCTGATGGTTTGATTATTGAGTTAAATAGTACTCATAGTAAAATCGTTCTTGACTTTGGACCTTGTGATGCTTTAAGATTATGTGAAAGAAAGTTAGTGGATACAGCAATGTATGATAATACCGAAAAAATAAAAGAGAATAAGTTTACAAATGTGATATACGAGGTAGAAAATGGTAAATTTATAGAAGAAGTTAAGCTGTATTCAGGCGGATTTTTGACTGAACCACAAGCTAAACAATATTCAATAATTGCTGAGAATATTTGTATAGATGTTATTTATAGAGATGAGCAAGCAAAATCATTTTTAAAAAGTATTTACACGTTTAATTAAATGTTTATTCAAAAGGTTAAATTATTATGGAAAACTGGAAGGAATATCAGAAAGGTATAATACCTAATGATGAGTATTTAGGACAAGTAGTATATCAGGAAGGGATGAAGCCGGTAATAGAACTTGACCCATTGTCTATTAAAGGCATATCTGGTATTAGTATTGAATTTAATCAAGTTTATTCTATTAGAGTATTTGAAGAACATTCAGCAGTTTGGAAGATATTTGAGGAAAGCTTAAAGTTTGACGAAGATAATTATGCTAACATAATTTATGAAGTTGAGAATGGCGATTATACAAGTGATATTAGGAAATTTGCAGGAGAAAAACTTTGCGGAATAACGGTTAAGCAATATGTAGTATTTACATTAAATTATTATTTTGAAATTGTTACTGATTCTGAACCTACAATTAAAATTAGCTCGCTAAACAATGAATAATTTTTACTGGTAAAAACTAAAAGTAAGTGATACAATATCATCAGTCAGCTTAGAGCAGTGGGGATAGTCTAACGGTACCTTTCTGGAAACAGAGGGGAGGTCGATATGAGTACATTAGAAGTTTTAACGCTTTTATTGGTTGTATTTACAGCCTTAACATATATCGATAATCGAAAGAGAAATAAATAGCAGACAGGCTATCCTCTATGCAACTAGGGGATAGCCTGTGATTTGTCTTTGACAATTATAAGTTTCCGCTTGGTAACTGTTGGATTAGCCAATATCCTTCAGTCATCTAAGTTGATTATAAACCAAACTTGTAAATTTTGCAAGTAGGTTTGGGAAAGAGGCATTTGTTTTGCCTCTTTTCTTATCTAAAACAAGAAAGAAAGAGGTAATTATTATGATGACACTGGAGAAATTTGAGGAAGCTGCTGAAGCAGTGAAAAAAGTTGTTAACCCAACAAAGCTTGTGTACAGTGAGTATTTTTCTGCACAAAGTGGCAATAAGGTCTACCTTAAGCCAGAAAATATGCAGTATACAGGTGCTTACAAGGTTAGGGGAGCATACTATAAGATAAGCACTCTTTCTGAAGAAGACAGGAACAAGGGGCTGATTACAGCTTCTGCAGGTAACCACGCTCAAGGTGTGGCTTACGCTGCCAAACTATTTGGTGTAAAAGCGATAGTTGTTATGCCTACAACAACGCCTCTTATTAAGGTAAACCGCACCAAGTCCTACGGTGCAGAGGTAATTCTATATGGAGACATCTATGACGAGGCCTGTGCCTATGCTCTTAAGCTTGCGGGAGAAGATGGGATGACCTTTATACATCCCTTTGATGATGAAGTAGTTGCTACAGGACAGGGTACTATAGCAATGGAAATCTTTAAGGAGCTTCCAACTGTGGACTATATCCTTGTTCCAATAGGCGGAGGCGGTCTCTGTGCAGGAGTATCCACCCTTGCCAAAATGCTTCATCCGGATGTAAAGATAATAGGTGTAGAACCTGCAGGAGCAGCCTGTATGAAGGCTTCTCTTGAGGCAGGAAAGGTCACCAGCCTTAAGAAGGTTGAGACCATAGCTGACGGTACAGCTGTAAGGACACCGGGAACCAATGTATTTCCATATATCCAAAAAAATGTTGATGAAATAATTACAATAGAGGATGAAGAACTTACACTCAACTTCCTTGATATGATAGAGAATCACAAGATGGTGGTTGAGAATTCAGGCCTGCTTACTGTTGCAGCCATAAATAAGCTTGGCGTAACGGGAAAGAAGGTCGTATCCATAATCAGTGGAGGTAATATTGATATAATTACAGTATCTTCAATGGTTCAGCATGGACTTAGACAGAGAGGCAGGATATTTACGGTGTCTGTACTTCTACCTGACCGTCCGGGCGAACTTGCAAGGGTATCTGAGGTAATAGCTGAGCTTAAGGGTAATGTCATCAGGCTTGAGCACAACCAGTTCGTTAACATCAACAGAAATGCTGCTGTGGAGCTCATTATCACTATGGAGTCCTATGGCATGGAGCATAAGAAGGAAATAATTGACGGCCTGGGTAAGAAGGGTTACAAGCCAAGAGAGGTGCAGTCAAAGGGAAGCCTTAATTAGCAGGACTTGCACTTGCTTTTACTATGCATCATTCATGAAAAAGGAGAATAAATGGGATATTTAAGCACTATCACATATGCAATGATACTGTTTCCAATTTTAGCGTTATTTATAACACTGCCTTATATGGTGATTAACTATCGTAAATATGGTTCTGTAAATAAGCTTCGTACCTTGATTTTATATTCGTTTATATTGTATTTACTAACCATATATCTCTTGGTTATTTTACCTCTGCCTGATAGAGACAGCGTTCACCACAGCTACACGGATATGCTTAATTTGCTTCCTTTTTCTTTCGTTTTAGACTTTATAAAGGAAAGCCCGCTTATTTTGTCTAAGCCTGCTACCTGGCTTATGGCACTAAAACATCCGACTTTCTATGTGCCGGCCTTTAATGTCCTTATGTTAATACCTTTTGGAGTATATTTAAGATACTATTTTAAGTGCAGCTTTAAGAAGACAGTGTTTTTAACCGCTCTACTTAGCTTATTCTTTGAGCTGACTCAATTATCAGGTCTCTACTTTATATATCCGGGACCATTCCGTCTCTGTGATATAGATGATATTATACAAAACACAACAGGAGGCTGTATTGGCTATGCTCTGGGTTGGTTTGCTGTTAAGCTGCTGCCATCAAGGGATGTTATAGATGAGAAGTCGCTTGAGGCAGGTGCAAGGGTTTCCGGCATTCGCATTTGCCTTTCGCTTATCATTGATACCTTTATTGTATCCATCCCTTATAGTATCTCAAAAACAACACTTCCTTTTCCTATGTTCATAGCAATATATTTTGCCATAATACCTTTATATAACGGCAAAACCCTAGGAAGTGCATTACTTAGATTTGGACTTGCTTTTGAGAAAAATAAGTGGGTAGGTACGATATTAAGAGGATTATTACTGACAGTATACTTCTACCTCATTCCTTTAGGATTACAGAATATGATGTATGAGTTTAATAAATATGCAGATTCACTTTTATATATTGCTTTATTCTTAATTACTTTTTTGATATTAATATTATTTTGGATATTTACTATTGCAATAGTGTTATTAAATAAACGCTTTTTATTCGACCGTTTATCCCGTGCAGGCTATAGAAGTACGGTAAGAAACCAATAAGTGTTACCTTAGCTGCATTTTATTATCTACACCCAATATGTCCTTGAAATTCTACCCTAATAGGTCTAGACTATAGTTAATACACTCTAAAGGAATAAGGATAATGGAAGACGAGAATAGAAAGTTGTTAAGGATTATACTGAATATGGCCTGGCCAGCTATATTAGAATCTGTGTTCTTTTCGCTTACCGCACTCATTGATTCTTACATGGTGAGCGTACTTGGTGAAAATGCAGTAGCAGGTGTTGGAATTACTGCTCAGCCTAAGTTTTTGGGGCTTGCTATCTGTTTTGCTGCCAATGTGGCTATAGCTGCCCTTGTAGCAAGAAGGTACGGGCAGAAAAATAGAAAGGACGCCAATAGGATTGTCATTACCGGAGTACTTTTTGTTACTTTGGCTACTGTATTTATAAGCCTAATTTCGGTTACTTTTACCGGTACTATAATGGACTTATGTGGTGCAACTCCTGATACCAAGGAATATGGTGAAACATATTTTAGGATAATAATGGGTGGCATTATTTTTAATGTGCTTCAGATGAGCATAAATGCTGCGCAAAGAGGCATAGGGAATACCAAGATTACGATGCGCACCAATGTGGTGAGCAATGTAATAAATATAATCTTTAACTATCTTTTAATAGGAGGTAATCTTGGCTTCCCTAAGCTTGGAATAGTGGGAGCGGCCATATCTACAGTTTTTGGGACAGTGGTTGCCAGTGTGATGAGTATAGCTTCAATTATGAAAAAAGACTGCTTTATCAATATAGGTTATATGATAGCGGAAAAGATAAGGCCTACATTTGCCTGCCTTAAAAACATAACCTCAGTTGGATATAGCGTGTTCCTAGAGCAGCTTCTTATGAGGGTAGGCTTTATGTCAACTGCTATAATGGCGGCTCACCAAGGTACTTCACAGATGGCGGCTCATCAGGTAACTATGAATCTTTTAAGCCTATCATATTCCTTTGGTGACGGAATTCAGTCTACAGTTGTAGCATTAATTGGCAAGAGTCTTGGCGAGGAAAAGCCTGAACTGGCTAAAAAATACGGAGTTATCTGTAGAAAGTTTGCTATTATGATAGCCGCAGTTCTTGCAGTGGTCTACATTTTGGGCAGTAAAGGCATATATTCATTGTTCTTTGACAATCCTGAAGTAATAAATATTGGAATTACCATAAGCCACGTGCTGATAGCTGCAATCATCTTCCAAATCCCAAGCGTAGTCTACATAGGTGCCCTAAGAGGAGCAGGAGATACACTTTATACTGCAATAACCTCTACCATAAGTGTAACCATAATAAGGACATTTGTATCTTACTTTTTTGGTTATGTGCTAGGCATGGGGATAGTTGGTATATGGTTTGGTATAGTCGGGGATCAGTGCAGCAGGTTCATTTTCTCGGAAATACGCTTCAGACAGGGTAAATGGACAAAAATAAAGATATAGCTAGACAATATGTGCATACAAAGTAAGTTTGATAACAGATAAGCAGAAGATACAGGTAGGCATGAGGTGTATGTATAATAATATTAAGCATAGATAAGAAAGATAAGAAAGATAAGAAAGATAAGAAAGATTAGAAAAGATAAGAATATAATTTGGATAATTAAGGGTGTTTAATGAAGATAATAGCTAGGATACAGTCAGACTTTAAGGATAAATTCGGGATTCCAAGGCAAAGCGGCCTTGTAAATGAGCTAACAGCTAAGATAGTGTTTGAGCCTGAATATAGAAATATAGATGCATTTAAGGGGCTAAGTGGGTTTAACTATATCTGGCTTATATGGGAGTTTTCTGAAACTATTACAGATACCTTTAAGGCCAGTGTAAGACCTCCGAGGCTGCCTAGGAATGAACATTTGGGAGTCTTTGCAACTAGGTCTCCATACCGCCCTAACCCAATAGGACTATCAAGTGTAAGGCTGATATCAGTTGAAGAGACAGAGATTGGTCCTGTACTTACCGTAGGAGGTGCTGATTTACTGGATGGAACACCGATATATGATATAAAGCCATATCTACCTTATGCAGACTGTCATACAGACGCTTTTTCAGGATATACAGAGACTACCAAAGCACATAAGCTTCAAGTTGAGGCAGATAACTTAGAACTTGATAAGGTAAGCGAAGATAAAAGAGAGGCTTTGATAAATGTCCTTGCTGAGGATCCAAGACCATCATATCAAAACAGTGATGAAGCAAGGGTATATGGCCTAAGGTTTGCTTCTTATGAGGTAAAGTTTAAGGTAATAGGAGACAAGCTTAGAATACTTAAAATAACTACTACTGTAGAATAAATTCATTCTACAGCTATAAGAAAATTATATTAATTGTTAGTCGTTATTATATTTTAAAAAGGTCTTTCATTTTCCTGTAGAATATATTATTATAGTAGTCGTGGACACAAGATATTGTATCATACTACTGTTGTTTAACAATAACTTGTATTTAAAACCGCGGGAAACTGCCTGTAACGGGCATTTGGAACTTAATATTATTTAAGGGAGTGTGGAAGTCGTGAAGATTATCAAAAGAAGTGGTCAGGAAAATACCTTTGACGGCAATAAAATTACCGTTGCTGTAAGAAAGGCGAACAAGGAGGTTAACGATAACCTTAGACTTACGGAGGAAGAAGTTCTTGCAATTACAGAGAATGTTACTAATGTGTGCTCCAGTATGAGCAGAGCTCTTAGTGTTGAAGAGATACAGGATTTAGTTGAGAATGAACTTATGAAAACCGGCAAGAATGAAGTTGCCAGAAAGTACATTACATACAGATATAAGAGGGCGTTGGTTCGTCAGGCTAATACCACAGATGACCAGATTCTAAGCCTTATCGAATGTGATAACGAAGAGGTTAAGCAGGAGAATTCCAACAAAAACCCTACAGTTAACAGTGTTCAGAGAGACTATATGGCAGGTGAGGTAAGTAAGGATATTACCAGAAGGTTCTTACTTCCTGAAGATATAGTAAGGGCACACGAAGAAGGTATTATACATTTTCATGACAGCGATTATTTTGCACAGCACATGTATAACTGCTGCCTTGTAAATCTTGAAGATATGCTTCAAAACGGTACAGTTATATCTGAGACTATGATTGAGAGACCTAGAAGCTTCTCAACAGCCTGCAATATTGCTACTCAGGCTATTGCTCAGATAGCAAGTAACCAGTATGGCGGACAGAGTATAACACTTAGCCACCTCGTACCTTTTGTAGATGTAAGCAGACAGAAGTACCGTGTGGAGGTAGCAAAGGAATTTGCCGTAGCGGGAGTTGAGCTTGATACTGAGAAGATTGAAAAGGTTGCTGAGCTAAGAGTACGTGAAGAAGTTAGACGAGGAGTTCAGGTTATACAGTATCAGGTTATTACCCTTATGACAACCAATGGTCAGGCACCTTTCATTACTGTATTTATGTATTTGAATGAAGTGCCTGAGGGTCGTACCAGAGACGACCTTGCGCTTGTGATAGAGGAAATGCTCAATCAGCGTATGCAGGGGGTTAAGAATGAGAAGGGAGTATGGATTACTCCTGCTTTCCCTAAGCTTATATATGTACTTGAAGAGGATAACGTAGGTAAGGACAGTAAGTATTATTATCTTACTGAGCTTGCAGCAAAGTGTACTGCTAAACGCCTTGTACCTGACTATATATCTGAGAAGATTATGCTCAGGGAAAAGGGTGATGTTTATCCTTGTATGGGCTGCCGTTCCTTCCTAACACCTGATAGATTTACAGATGAGGAAGTAGGCAATATAGCTAAGGCTAAGAACTACGATGAGAAAAAGCATAAATACTACGGAAGATTCAATCAGGGTGTTGTAACCATTAACCTTGTTGACGTTGCCTGCTCATCTAAGAAAAATGAAGCGGATTTTTGGAGAATCCTTGATGAGCGTCTTGAGCTTTGCCACAGAGCACTTAGAGCAAGACATGACAGGCTTCTTGGCACACTTTCTGATTCTGCGCCTATTCTTTGGCAAAATGGTGCCATAGCAAGACTTGCTAAGGGAGAGAAGATAGATGAGCTACTTTACAATGGATATTCAACCATTTCCTTGGGATACGCAGGTCTATATGAGATGACAAAGTACATGAAGGATGCAAGCCATACTTCCCCAGAGGGTAAGGAATTTGCTCTTAAGGTTATGGAGAAGTTAAATGAGGCTTGTAATAAGTGGAAGAAGGAAGAAAATATTGATTATTCAGTATATGGTACACCTCTTGAATCAACCACTTACAAGTTCTCAAAGTGCTTACAAAAGAGATTTGGGCTTATTGAGGGTGTAACTGACAGAAACTATATTACCAATAGTTATCATGTACATGTATCAGAGAAGATTAATGCTTTTTCAAAGCTTAAGTTTGAGTCTGACTTCCAGAAGCTTTCTCCGGGTGGAGCTATAAGCTATGTGGAAGTACCTAATATGAGTAACAATGTAGAGGCTGTAATCTCTATTATGCAGTATATTTATGACAATATCATGTATGCTGAGCTTAATACAAAGAGTGATTACTGTCAGTGCTGTGGCTTTGATGGAGAAATCAAGATTGTTAATGATGAAGACGGCAAGCTTGTTTGGGAATGCCCAAATTGCGGTAATAAGGATCAGGATAAGATGAATGTTGCAAGACGTACCTGTGGTTATATCGGTACCCAGTACTGGAATCAGGGACGTACACAGGAGATAGCGGAGAGAGTTCTTCATTTATGATGAATTATTGCGAAATAAAATACTTTGATGTAGCTAATGGACCCGGAGTGAGGACCAGCCTCTTTGTAAGTGGCTGTACTCACCACTGTAAGGGCTGTTTCAACGAAATGGCCTGGGATTTTAACTCAGGCAAAGAATATACTACTGATGTAGAAGGGGAGATTATATCTTCCCTTTCTCCATCATTTATAGCAGGCCTTACCATTCTTGGCGGAGAGCCTATGGAAGTCCGCAATCAGAGCGGGGTAGCAGGACTTATTAAGCGGATTAAAGCTGATTTACCTGAAAAGTCTATTTGGCTATTTTCAGGCTATACCTTTAACGAGCTACTTGACGTTTCTAATTCCCGCTGTCATGGTGAACACACTATGGATATTCTTAACAATATAGATGTGCTTGTAGACGGTAAGTTCGTCCTTGAGCTTAAAGATTTGAGCCTGAAGTTTAGAGGAAGCTCTAACCAGCGTATCATAGATATGAAGAGGAGCCTTAAAAATGAGAGAGTAGTTCTCTCTGAGTACATGGAGAAATAAGTAGAAAATAAAAAGAAGAGTCTGTCCCACTTATTGTAAATGGGATAGGCTCTTTTAAGTCTTATAAAACTTAACTGATAGTTGAACGCATTTATTACAGCATTATTTTTGGAGTGTTTCAAAATAATAAATTCATTTGCATGCAAGTTTGCACAGAGTTTTTACACTTTTGACACCTGTGTCATAATATGTTTTAGCACAGACCTGAAGATAGCTGATAAGCTCTCCTTAGAGTCCAAAACCTTGTCATTCACAAGGGTATATATGGTTTTATCTGAATAATCAGCCTTAAATACAGGAAGAAAGCCTGACTCAGGCAGCTTTATAAAGGAGCCTCTCTGCCTTGTATAGCAGTTAGAAGCTGAAGCCTTTACTTTATTTTCTTTATCCACAAAGACTGCCAGACTCTTATGTACTACCATGTCCTCTTTAGGGAGATAGTAGTAGTTTTTATAGTCCTTGTAGAACAACTTAAGCTCAGTTTCATACATATCTAAGGTTAAATCTATCCTATTTATAGTGCTTTCATCAATAAAGCAACAGGAGAAGCCATCTCCACGAAGCTCATCTTTCCCTAGAATATCGAAGTCGACCTTTGTTGATAAGATGATTTTACCTGTTGTATCATCAACAACACAGTCAATTTCAAGCTCATCACCAGAATCAATAAGAGTTTCAAGTTCTTTTATGAAGTTATAAAGCTTTGTAAGCCTTGCTAAGCCTGCTAAATCATCACTGTTGTGTAGTATTAAAGTATTGTATATTTCTTCTTTTTCAGATGAATCACTAAATCTTAGCTTTAAAAACTTAGCATACCATTCCACGAGCTCACCGCCTGAGTATTTGTCCTCCCTTAAGATACCAAGATAGGCTTCAACCTCCTTTTGTTTCAGTCCGCTTAATCCAAGAAACTTCCTATAGGAAGAAAATACCCTATAGAAGTCAATAATCTCATATTTATAAGCCTCAAAGGTGAGACTGTGTTTATCGTATTTTTTCGTGAGATATGGCAGGTCAAATGTGGTTCCATTGTAGCAAATAAGGTATTTTTTATCTTTTATAAAGTCTGAAAAGGCGGATAGTGCCTCTTTTTCAGACTTATTATCCTCAGCAAACCACTGAATCAGCCACCATTTACCCTCTTTAAAGTATATGCAGCCAATGAGGTAAAGAGCAGTAACATCAGCAGAAAATCCTGTAGTTTCTATATCAAAATAAACTGTTTCCTCTGAGCTAATGCCAATTGGAGGCTTAAAACAATTATCAATGGCTTTTTGTTCTATTATCATAACTTTCATCCTTTAGGTGTTTTAGTTTGCAGATTTATTATAGCAGAAATGATTGATTTGTAGCAAGATTTCTAAGATAAGTGTAATACCTGATGTAAAAGTTAAAACTAAAAAAACTATACCCAATATAACTATAAAATAACCTTCAATAGCTGTATATTTCATTGATTTATTAATTGAAGCAGCTATATAATTTTGTAATTGAACCTATAACATGTTTCAAAATAGTTATAACACCATGTTGCATTTAAGCCACAAAACTACAAACAGGTATCTGATAAAAACCATCAAGAATAATGGCTTGAAAAAAATGTTATTAAATGGTAAAATACAAAGATGACTTTAAATGACAATACCCCTATGGAGGATTAGATATGAAAGCTTATGGAGTTAATGAATTAAGAAGGATGTTCCTTGAGTTCTTTGAGAAAAAAGGACATCTTAAGATGAATAGTTTTTCACTTGTACCACATAATGATAACAGCTTGCTTATTATAAACTCCGGTATGGCACCACTTAAGCCTTATTTTACGGGACAGGAGATACCGCCATCTACAAGAGTCTGTACCTGTCAGAAATGTATTCGTACAGGAGATATAGACAATGTAGGTAAGACAGCAAGACATGGTACCTTCTTTGAGATGCTTGGAAACTTCTCCTTTGGAGATTATTTTAAGGAGGAGGCTATTCCTTGGGCTTGGGAATTCCTTACAGAGACAGTTGGTATCCCTGCTGACAGACTTTATCCATCAGTATATGTGGATGACAATGAGGCGTATGAAATCTGGAATAAGAAGATGAATATTGCACCTGAGAGAATATTCAAATTTGGCAAAGAGGACAATTTCTGGGAGCATGGTTCAGGTCCTTGCGGCCCTTGTACAGAGATTTACTTTGACAGGGGAGAGAAGTACGGCTGTGGAAAGCCTACCTGTACTGTAGGCTGCGACTGCGACAGGTATATGGAAGTATGGAATGTTGTATTTTCACAGTTTAATAATGATGGTAAGGGACATTACACAGAACTTGAACAGAAGAATATCGATACTGGTATGGGACTTGAGAGACTTGCTGTAGCTGTACAGGATGTAGATTCTATCTTTGATGTGGATACTCTCTTGGCTCTTAGAAATAAGGTTTGTGAAATAGCAGGAAAGAAATATAAGGAAAACGAGAAGAATGATGTCTCTATCCGTGTAATTACTGACCATATACGCTCTGCTACCTTTATGATATCTGACGGCATTATGCCTTCAAATGAGGGCAGAGGCTATGTGCTTAGAAGAATAATAAGAAGGGCTGACAGACATGGAAAGCTTCTCGGTATAGATGGAGCCTTTCTTGTAGGCCTTGCTAAGGCTGTGATTGCAGGAAGTAAGGATGGTTATCCTGAGCTGGCTGAAAAGCAGGATTTTATTCTAAGTGTAATTGAGCAGGAAGAAGAGAAGTTTGAAAAGACCATAAATCAGGGACTTGAGATTCTTGAAGGCATACAGAAAGATATGGAAGCTAAGGGTGTTAAGACTATGTCAGGCGAAGATGCCTTTAAGCTTTATGATACATACGGCTTCCCTATTGACTTAACCAAGGAAATCCTTGAAGAAAAGGGAATGGACATAGACGAAGAAGCTTTCAAGCAGGCTATGAAGGTACAGAAGGACACTGCAAGAAATGCTAGGAAAACCACCAGCTACATGGGTGCCGATGCTACTGTATATGAGCAGATTGATCCTGCTATTAACTCCGAGTTTATCGGCTATGACAAGACAGAGGCTGAGGGCAAAATTGTGGCCCTTGTAAGTGTAAGTTCTGAGGAAGATGGAGAGGAAAGTGCTGTATCAGAGGCACTTACTGATGGAATGGCAGGAGCTATAATCACAGATGTAACGCCATTTTATGCTACAAAGGGTGGACAGGTAGGAGATGTAGGTGTAATAACTCTTGGAGATTCTGTATTTGAAGTAAAGGATACTACACCTGTAGCCGGTTCTAAGATAGCCCATGTAGGTCAGGTTGTAAAGGGAATGTTTAAGGTAGGTGATAAGGTTGTGCTTAAGGTTGACGGTGAGAACCGTATGTCAACCTGTAGAAACCACAGTGCTACCCATCTTTTACAGAAGGCTCTTCGTGAAGTACTTGGAACCCACGTTGAGCAGTCCGGTTCTTATCAGGATGCAGGCAGAACCAGATTTGACTTTAGTCACTTTAAGGCTATGACTCCGGAGGAAATTAAGGCTGTTGAAAAGCTTGTAAATGACAAGATAGCAGAGTCTCTTCCTGTAGACACCAAGGTGATGTCAGTTGAAGATGCTAAGAAGAGCGGAGCTATGGCTCTCTTTGGCGAGAAATACGGAGATGAAGTCCGCGTAGTAGGAATGGGAGAGTTCTCTAAGGAGTTCTGCGGTGGTACACACGTTAAGAATACTGGAATGATAGGACAGTTCAAGATTATTTCTGAGAGCGGTGTAGCTGCAGGAATAAGAAGAATCGAGGCTATCACAGGTCATAATGTAATAAAGTACTATGAGAATCTTGAAAATACAATAGCTGAGGCTGCAAAGATCATTAAGGCAAGCCCTGATAAGCTTGTAGAGAAGGCTAAGCACCTTATGGAGGAGATTAAGGCTCTTCAGAGTGAGAATGAATCACTTAAGAATAAGGCCGCTAAAGAGGCCCTTGGCGATGTTATGGACAAGGTAGTGGAAATCGGAGGAGTTAAGGTTCTCTCCGTAGAAATACCTGAAACTGATGGAAATGAGCTTAGAACTCTTGGAGATGAGCTTAAGAATAAGCTTGGTGAAGGACTTATCTTCCTTGCATCCGCTAAGGATGGTAAGGTAAATCTTGTTGCTATGGCTACAGATGGTGCCGTAAAGGCAGGAGTTCACGCAGGCAACCTTATAAAGACAGTTGCACCTATAGTAGGTGGTGGCGGCGGTGGAAGACCTAATATGGCTCAGGCAGGTGGCAAACTTCCTGAAAAAACAGCTAAAGCCGTTGAAGCTGTCAAAGACGAGGTTAAAACACAGTTAGGTGTTTAATTATTTCACCCAGATCATATATTAACATAAATAGAAAGTCACTATAATTAAGGTTTAACTATATTTATAGTGACTTTTTTAATAGGAGTTTATATGTCGCTTTCGAGCCTGTTTTTTGCACTTTGTTTCTTGCCTATAATGGCAATGATATACTTTACTACAACTGTAGTAGGATATAAAAATAGAATTATATTGATTTTTTCTTTGCTTTTCTATTCTTTTGGAGGAGTAAGCTATCTTGTACTTCTTATGGTTATGACTGCCATAGGTTGGATTTCAGGTGTAAAAATAGAAACTGCACCAGATAAAAAGACTAAGAAGAAGTGGCTTATATTTTCAATTGTTGTCTTTGTTTTGGTGCTTGGTATATTTAAGTATACTAATTTTTTTGTGGGAACAGTTACTTCTATTGCAGGAATTAACTGGAAGCCACTAGCAATTGCACTTCCTATGGGAATATCATTTTATACATTTAAGCTTATTTCATATGTGACTGATGTTTATACGGGAAAATGTAGTGCAGAAGAGCATTACAGTGTTTTGCTTTTATACACATCTATATTCCCTCAGGCCTTGCAGGGACCGATTGAGAGATATAAGGATATTAAAGATGAGATTTATAATAGGGATACTAGAGCTTATGATATATCTGAGGGTATTTACAGGTTTGCAGTAGGTCTGGCCAAAAAGACCATTCTTGCTGACCATATAGGAGAACTTGTCAACACACTTTCACCTGTCACTGAGTCTATATCAGGAGCTACAATGCTTGCTGTCTGGGTTGGCTCTCTTTGCTATGCAATGCAGCTATATCTTGATTTTTCTGCTTATACTGATATGGCAATTGGTGTAGGCCGTATCTTAGGCTTTCATTTTACAGAGAACTTCAATTATCCCTATGCTGCTACTTCAGTAAAGGATTTTTGGAGAAGATGGCATATAACACTAAGCAGTTTTTTTAGAGACTACGTGTATATCCCTCTGGGAGGTAACAGAGCAGGGCTTCTTAGAACTGGCTTTAATCTTTTTATAGTATGGATGCTTACAGGTCTTTGGCATGGTGCAAGTTGGAACTTCGTGCTTTGGGGGTTATTCTATATGCCTTTTATAATGATTGAAAACTGGTGGAAAAAGATGAATTTTCCTTTACTTCCCAGAATCATAAGACAGGTAATTACAATCTTTATTATTAACTTTGCGTGGCTATTATTTAGATACAGCGATATCAATCAGCTAAAGGAAGTTATTTCAATCTTCCTTGGAATTAAAAGTAATGGATTTAGCATATCTACTGTAAATATTAGTATACAGAATAATATATTTATAATCATGGCCTGTGTTTTATCCTGTACGCCTGTATTTAGTTTATTAGGTAAAATGATATCTGCCAAGGCTTGTAACAGTAGAAGTGCAGCCTGCCTTTATCAGGGAATGCGCACTTTATTCTGCCTTATTTTGCTTTTACTATCATTAGCAGCCATGGCAGGAAATAGCTTTACTCCATTCCTTTATAATCAGTTTTAATCCAAGTTAAGGAGTTTATATGAACGAAAAAAACATTTGGCATAAGATAAGGGTTGCACTTATGTCTATAACTGTTATGGTTTTTATGATAATAGGATTCTTAATATTTATAAGGCCAACTGAATCTGAGCTTGAAAAGAGAAAGCTTGCGGTATTTCCTAGCCCTACCACCCGTACTGTACTTGATGGAAGTTTTTTTAAGGACATTGTGACCTGGTATGCGGACACCTATCCTCTAAGAGAGAAGATGATTGCATTTCAGTCGGATGCCGAAGAGATGTATGGAATCAGAGATACTGTGATATATGGTGACACAGGACAGACAGCAGATGCAATTCCAAGTGGAAATGAGGAAACTGCTCCCATTATATCCAATATAGATGAGGATACTTCCGACAATACCGTGGACGAGAGCACATTAGACAAAGATAACAGTTCATGGGATGAACAAAACATAGATAACACCTCAACATCAGCAGTTAAGGAAATTGCTGAAAACGCTACAGTATCAGGAAGCGCCGATACTGTAACAAAGTCCAATGAGAATATTAATGTTCAGAATAAGAAGGAGAACAGTAAGGATAAGCCCCTTAAGGATGGAACATTAAAGGTTCAGCCTGAAGTAGCAGGAACAGTCTATATAGCCGAAAACAGAGGCTTCACTCTTTATTATTTTTATAAAAAGGGAGCCGATTTATATGCATCAATGCTTAACACTGTAGTCAAAAAGGTTGAGAATATAGCCTCAGTATATGATATAGTAGTGCCAAACAGCTTCGGAGTAAATCTTGATGAGGAGATTCAAAAAAGTATGAATACTTCCAATCAGGGAGAGGCAATTAGTTATATTTATAAAAAGCTTAACCCATCTATTAAGACTGTTGAGACCTATAAACAGCTTAGAAACCACAATTCCGAATACCTATATTTTAAGACAGACCACCACTGGACAGCTCTTGGTGCGTACTATGTGTATAGGAGTTTTTGTGAAGTTAAAGGCATTACTCCACACGAGTTAAAGGATTATAAGAAGAAGGAATTTCCTGATTTCTTAGGTTCATTTTATGCATACAGCAATCAGTCAAAAGCGCTTGCCAAAAACCCTGATACTGTAGAAGCCTATATTCCTATCGCTACAAACAAAGAGACTATTACTCCACGAGAAGGAAAGCCTTATACTTATGATATAATAAGTGATGCAAATAAATTCTCTGCTGCCAATAAATACCTGGCATTTATTGGAGGAGACCAGCCTTTAATTGAAATAAAGAATCCAAGATTAAGTGATGACAGTTCATGTATTATAATCAAAGAGTCATATGGTAATGCATTTGTACCTTTCCTTGTGGATCATTATCAGCACGTGTATGTGGTTGATTATAGGTATTATACCGGTAACGTTGTTAATCTAGCTAAGAAGCATAGTAATACAGACATTGTTTTCTTAAATAATACTGCTGCAACAAGTGTAGAGAAGTCAAAGCTAATGCTTGGGATATTTAAGTAGAAGGAGATGTGATGGCTAAATTATATTTTAGGTACGGTGCTATGAACTGTGGTAAGACAACGGCTCTTTTACAGACAGCACATAATTACTCAGAAAGCGGTCAGAAGGCCATAATAATAAAGCCTGCTGTAGACACAAAGATGAAGTCCTGTGTCACCAGCCGCCTCGGGATAAGCAGAGAAGTAGACCTACTGGTTGGGGAAAATGATAATCTTTTTGAGTATTTTGAAGAGAATGGACAAGGACTTGACTGTATACTGGTTGATGAGGTACAGTTTCTTACGGTAGCTCAGATAGAAGAGCTTTATAGGGTGGCAGTAGTGCTTAATATCCCTGTAATATGCTATGGGCTTAGGGCTGACTTTAGAATGGATGGCTTTCCTGCCAGTTCAAGATTGTTAGAGCTCGCACATTCCATAACCGAGATGAAGAATGTCTGCGCTTGTGGCAAAAAGGCTACCTGCAACCTTAGGCTGGTTAATAATGTGCCTGTGTTTAAGGGAAATCAGATAGAAATTGATGATTCTGACTTTATATCTTATAAGGCTGTATGCTCAGAATGCTATGAAAGGCTTAAATCTTCTACAAATGCTTGACTTTAGGGCTAAATAATTATATACTACTGTTATAGTAAAAAAGTCGTAAGACAGTAGTAGTATATTATTGAGTGGGGAGACAGTTATGAGCGAACTGAGATTACACGAAGGCGAACTGAACATTATGGAACTTCTTTGGTCTAATAAGGAGCTTGCGGCCAAAGATATATCTAAGATTATTAAGGAATATATAGGCTGGGAGAAAAACACCACATATACTGTAATTAAAAGATTAATAGATAAGGGTGCTGTTCAAAGAACAGATCCAGGTTTTATCTGTAGTGCACTTGTGTCGCAGCGTTCTGTTCGTGAAATTGAGACAAAGAGACTGATAGATCAGTTCTATAATGGCTCATTACAGACGTTTATCAGCGAATACCTAAAGAATCAAAGCCTTTCAGCAGGTGATATTGCAGAGTTACAGAAGCTTGCTAAGAACTCCAGCAGGAAGTTCTAAAAGAAACTTATAAGTAAACATAGGTGCTTATAGTTTATTTATTTAACTTACAATATAAATATGTGTAATAAGCAGTAAGAGAACATGATATTATAATAAGAGAGTGCACGAAGGCTTCATCCTATCGGCACTCTTTTATGTTTAACTAAATTATACACTTTTATACATTGTTACTAAGAAACACTAAAGCAGTTCCTCTACGACGTAGAATAAGCCTGTTTTTTCATCAAACAAAGAGTATAGGCGTCTACTATCCTCAGGACCTCCATCCCAAGCCTTTCTTTGAGCAGTTAGTATCTTGTATTTAGCGTTTGCATCGGAGAGGGCAGTCTTGACGTTTGTATCTGTAATCTGACTAATTAAGTTAGTCAGATAAAGTTTATATTCATCATCTATATCAGTATAATAATTTCTCAAATCAAAGAAGGTATCAGTTGTTTCCCGCTTATCAACCCTAATCACAAATACCTTAGTACCTTCACCGAACCAGTTGGTATTTTTATACTGAGTTAAAACTTCAGTACCTTTAGGAAGATTGATATGCCAGTTATTATACAACACGTAAGAAGGACTATTAGTAATTACATAGTTTCTTCCATACGAAAATATATTATAGATTAAGAATAAGGACAATAAAGTCAAAACTATTTCTTTAAGATAATATTTTATGGAAGAATCATCAATAATCTTATATCCTGTATATACTTTATTTCTCAAATATATCACCTGCCTTTTAATATAGTGATAGAAACCTTGTTATGTTTTTAATTTAACACTTAACTAATGAATATGCAATAGATTTTATTAAATCTTAAGAAGTGTAAGATGTCTTAAGAAAGCCTCTTTACTACTGGTATTTATGAATATGAGAGATAGGTTTCTTATAATAACTATTCGCGAAACCCAAGTTTAACGAATTGATATTACAAGAAGCATACTACTTGCCTGGACTTAGTATTTATAACATAAATGGGACTGTCTCACAAGAAATAAATCATCCTAAATTTATCCTATGTACAGTCCCATTTCAAAGTTATATTTATTTAGATTTTATCACCTTAACCAAATAATTGTATTCATCTATAGCCCCGGTCTTCCTAAGGAAGGCCGGCGTCATATAGTCATATCTGTATACAGAAAATCCGGTCAAAGATTTATTCCTGAGACTCGTAACCATACGTCCTAATATATCATGGTTATTCTTCCACTCAGAAGTCTCCTGTGCCTGTGCAAGATGCATAGGAAGTGCAATGTATAGTTTGACATTAGGATTGATAACCGTGGCAATCCAGTTATTTATAGTTTGCTCATATGGACATATATTGTGCTCAAATCCCCAGTATAGCTGAGGAGCTATATAGTCAACATAACCTGATTCCCTACCCCATCTGTCAATGTCCACATAGTACTTGTCATTTGCCCTTAAATTATTTAGATTTCCGGCAGGACTTATGCCAAAAGTACGGTTCTTACCTGAATTTTTAACTGTTGCATACACCATCTTAACCATCTTATTGATGTTATTTCTGCGCCAGTCAGCTATTGACAATGGATTTGACGTATTTGACTTATAGTCATTATATTCATCAGAATCAAACTTTGATGCGTAATTACTGCCAAGTGTAGGATAAAAATAATCATCAAAGATTACACCGTCTACATCATAGTTTTTAACTATTTCTGCAACACCGTTGTTGATAAGCTTAATTACGTCATCTGATGAAGGATTGTAGTAATACATGTTACCAAATTTGAGTACATTTCTGTCATTGTCTTCATTGTCATCATTTAGCCATTTATATGCAGGGCTGCTGGTCGCCAGTTTACCAAAATCAGCCTCTGTACACACTCTATATGGATTTATATAGGCGTGAATCTTAAGATTCCTTGAGTGTGCAGCATTAACCATTATTGCAAGTGGATCAAAGCCAGGATCTACTCCCTGTGTTCCGGAGGCATACTTAGACCAAGGGAAATATGCCGACCGGTACATAGCATCACTAAATGGCCTTACATGGACGTAGATTTCATTGAGCCCACTCGCTGCTATCCTATCAAACATCTCTGTTATTCTGCTGTTAAAGCTATTTAATGTATATCCCTTGCTATTAAACTCCAGAAAGGTAATCCAAGCAGCTCTCACTTCATTTGTGCCCACAGTAACATTTTTATTTACATTTTGATTACTGTCTGCATTAGCGTTATTACCACCGTTATTATTACTTGTATTATTACCGGCGTTATTACCGTTTGCGGTATTCTTGCTGGTATTTTTACTGTTATCTGTGTTGTCTTTAGTATTTGGATTAGTCTGATTGTTATTTGTGTTCATCTTAATCCTCACCTTTTTAATTGAGCTGTTACCTGACTTATCCATTGCATATACAGTGTATATATCATTTTGCTTCACTGTTATTGCTGTACTTATATTCTTGGTTGAGGCAACAGATACGTTTTTTACTTTTTTTGAGTAATACGCACTTCCAAAAAATGATTTTCTATGGTTTCCAACTGCGTATTTTATAGCTTTAACTGCACTGTTATCTGTGACAGTTATTTTTAACTTCAATTTCCCGTTATTAACATCTGTATACACGTAACATTTTATATTTGGTGCCGTTTTATCCTTTGCGTATGCATCGTAGCTGCCAAAGGCGCTTAAAAGCAGCTGAAATAAGATAAAAAATGCAAAGAATCTCTTAATAAACTGATTATTCAACCTTCCTCTCCTTTATCTTCCAGTTGGGTAATTATCAAATATCTCTTCTATTGTATCATACAATACTTCAGCAGCCTTATCCTGATTTTCAAGTTTACTAAACTTAGCTAAATCATCTTCATTAGATAAAAATCCATATTCTAATAAAACTGCAGGAACTGTATTCATGTTTGTAACAACATAAGCAGCAGTCTTTACACCTCTGTTAAAAGTACTGAAGGTTGAAGTAATATTTTTTAAGAACATACTTGCCATTGTGTAGCTTGAAAGACCGTTTGGCTGTAAAATATTATTTCTTGTAGAATAAAATACTTCAGTTCCCTTTGGTGTAGCTTTTGGAAATGAGTTCATATGCACACTGATAAATATATCAGCATCAACCTTTTTAGGAAATGCAGCTCTCTCGTATAAAGTTGGGTAGGTATCACCTTTTCTTGTCCAATACACTTTCAAGTCCTCATCATTGAGATAATTCCTAAAGTAGGTGTACCCAATGGACAAAACTACATTTTTTTCTTTATATATTTTATTCTGACTCGTAGTTCCATCATCATGTCCACCATGTCCCGGATCAATCACGACTACCTTTGAATAGAGGTTTTTAGCACGGTCTATAGCTACCTTAATCTGTGATTTAGACACAGTTAATCTGTACGCATAGAGCTTTGTGGTATAGAAAGTAAGTACTGTATCACCAGAATCATTAAGTGAAATATTTACATTACTTACCTTATTTGCATCATATTTAATTGGCTTAGAATTAAAATGACTTCTTAAGTCTCCAGGCAGTGTAATTGTAAAGTTCCCGGAAAAATAATTATCCTCATCTTCTATCTCAGAGGTATCTAAGCCACTAGGTAATGCTATTGTAGCACCGACAACATTTGCAGGTGTTGAAGCCTGCGAAAATGTTATAGTTAAAGTATTGCCGGACTGACTTGTGTAATAAGTAAGTCTTGAAGTTTTGTTGACGGATAAAGAAGCCCCTGCTATGCCATTGCTAAAATAGCTAAACAAACTTAGAGCAGAACCTGTATTGTCAACATATGAGCCGGAGCCTATAGTATCTATAATGTTAGGTATCGCCAGATTCTGGTTGCTATCAGAACTTCCGTTATCATTCACACTTAAAGGTGCAAGACCTGTAAAAGTAAAGGTATATACACCCTTATTATAGCTTCCTTTTATCTCTGTAATTGTGTTTTTATATATTTTCACATTCAGAGATTTACCGTCTTTTGACAGTAACATCTCATATCCTACTACACCATCTGCAAGTCCAAAGCTGATATTAGTAGAATTTGAGGCAGCGTTATATGTTGTATTTATGTAATTAACGGTACGAATATTACTTGTATAACTCTGGCTGCCGTTTGAAGATACATTATCAAGGCTAACTGTCAACTGATTATTGGCCATGTTACCCTTTATGCCACTAAAACCTTCAGTAGATGTGATGGTATATGTGTCAAAGTTATCTGCCTGATTTCCGGATAAATTAACTATATCAGCAATTGATGAGCCTGCAGAAGTATTCTTGCCGTTTAAGCTTTGTACAGCATTAAAGGCTGTAGCAGGGTTTACTTTTGACTTCCAGCTAAATGGAAGCTTATTTGCTACAAAAGGCTGGAGAGGCTGCTCTGCTTCATTACTAGGTTCTGGTGTTGGCTCAGGTGTTGGTTTAGAATTCTCATCATCACCAACATCCTCAACATCTTCATCATCATCAGGCAGACTTAAAGTACTTACATTACCACTTGTTTCAATATCAATGTCAAAGAGTTCACATATACTTTCCATAGGTATGTAAACTTCATTTTTATTTGAAAAATTAAGTTTAATAAAGTCAGGTGCCTTTTCAAGTTTTACCTGTGCACCGTTTAACTCTGCATTTTTGCTGCCAAGAGTAAGGATTAAGTTATTATCTCCAAAGCTTATAGTTGCACTTTTCTTCGATTTACTTAAGGTAAAGCTTCCTTCCATACTATCTGATAGGAATAAGCTTCTTGCAGGTCCCATTAAAGTTTTACCTACGTAGACACCCGGAAGCTTTGCAGTATTAAGCTCAATATCTTCTATACTAAAAATGACCTTTTTATTCTTAACATCATAAGATTTGCCGCTATATATAAAGGTTTCCTTAACACTTTTTGTAGTAGTCTTTTTAGTTGCCTTCTTATTAGTCTTGTTTGTCTTGGATTTTTTATCCTTTTTAGTATTATTTTTGTCCTTCTTAGTCTTTGCTTTGCTGTCAGATTTAACAGCTTTCTTTTTCTTAACAGTCTTTCCGGTCATCGAGGCAACGCCTGATGAAGCATCCCAGGTATATGTTAGCCCAAATGTTTTTGCTACATATCTGGTAGGTACATATATATCTTTAGTCTTATCGCTAAATTCAACCATTCTAGGTTCTACGGGCAGGGTTTCACTCTTACCGTTTACCTTTGCAGTAATTGAATTTAATGTTAATACCAAGGTGGTTTTGTCTCTCTTTAACTCCAAGGTATTTTTTTTCTTGTTGTACTTATAAGAAAGTCCAATCTTTGAATCAGAAAAGACCTCCTTTGCACTTGCAAGAGATATTCCATCAATTATAATACCCGGATGTTTAGATTTGATATTACTGCCATTTATTGTATATTTAACCTGTGCATCCGAATAGTTAATCTTTTGGTTTCCGTATTTAATATTAATGTTGTCTGCATAAGATGTACTTGGCATAGTACAGCAGAGCATACCTAAAACTGATACAAATGTTACAAACTTTTTAAATTTCATTTAAATCACTCCAATCAAAATTATCATATACATACAAAAAAACCGAGACTTTGTGAAAATGAAAAGAAATCATTCTCAGCATAATTATCGGAAATTTTATACTTTAGCTTAACTAGTTTACTGTTTAATAGTAAGATTATCAAGTGGTAAAATTATGTCATTTTGAGGGAATTTGTGTTAAATATTAGTCATTTTATATAAACCTACTATTTTACTATGGTTGTATTCACAGTATATCCCTTAATAAATGGATATTTTATGCGATTTATAACAATTATAATCTTGTAGAAAATATTAATTCTTTTGACTATGTTTGTAGTATATGATATACTAATCATACAAACTTATGTACGGCATAACAAATTATTTTTTAATCATCAAAACCTTATACTTCATCTAACATGTAGTATAGCATTGCTGTAGAACAAAAACTCTGTTATTTATGTTAATTCTATGTTTTTTGATGATTCATCCGTACTATTTATGTAGAGCAACGCCACATTAGTAATTATTTGTGTTATCACTTATGCAATAATATAATGATACTAGTGTCAAAAGTATAAAAATTCGATGCAAGCTTGCTTGCAAGAGAATTTATTATCTTTTGACACGCAAAAAATATGAGTAAGAAGCCATTTTTTACAAAAAAATGAGCGGATTACGAATATTTTTGCAAGGATTGCGAAAAGCGAAGCTGTAGCAATCCTGTATCAATGGGTGTCAAATACTTTTGACACATACATCATATAATTTAGCATTAATACCAGGAGGTAATATGGCTGAACATTCATACAGTCAACAGGTTGATATAGATAATGAATTGAAGCTAAGGGGACTTCTGCTTAAGCTTCCTAAATTTGCTTCTGAATTCTTCAGAGGTATTGAGTCAACTACTGCTTCAAGGACTAGAATAGCTTATGCTTATGACCTTATTGTCTTTTTTAACTGGCTCAAAGAGTCTAATCCTGCATTATCCAATACCGATGTTAGAGACATCGATATTAGTCTCTTAGACAGCTTAAAAGCTGTGGATATAGAAGAATATATTTCTTACATCAGATATTATGTAAAAGACGGTGAGGGACATGGTAATAAAGAAAAGGGAATTAAGCGTAAGCTTGTGGCTCTTAGAACCTTTTATAAGTACTACTACAAAAAAGAAAGAATTAAAAATAATCCAAGTGTACTAGTAGATACTCCTAAGCTTCACGATAAAGCTATAGTGAGGCTAGAGCCTGAGGAGGTAGCAGACTTGCTTGATAACATTGAGTCTGGCGAAGGTCTGACGGCTGCTCAAAACAGGTATCATGAAAAAACTTCAGTTAGGGATTTGGCGATTGTCACACTCCTGCTTGGTACAGGTATCCGTGTGTCTGAATGTGTCGGTATTGATATCAAAGATGTGGATTTTAAGACTAATGGAGTAAAGGTACACAGAAAGGGAGGTTATGAAACTGTTGTGTACTTTGGTGATGAAACACAAGCAGCTCTTAAGAAGTACTTAGAAGAAAGAATCAAAATAGAAGCTGCAGAAGGTCATACTAATGCCCTCTTTTTATCTATGCAAAAAAAGAGGATAAGTGTACGTGCAGTTGAATTATTGGTCAAAAAATATTCCAGTCTGGTAACTACAATGAAAAAAATAACTCCTCATAAACTTAGAAGTACCTACGGAACCAGTTTATATAGGGAAACAGGTGATATTTATCTTGTAGCTGATGTGCTTGGCCATAAAGATGTAAATACTACAAAGAAACACTATGCTGCCATTGAAGAAGATAGGCGAAGAAAGGCAGCAAATATTGTGAAACTGCGTAAGGAATAGAAGGAGCCGCAATGAGCCATAGTAATGAAGAATTTATGGAAGCGTTTAAACACTTGGATAAAATCTGTAAAGAAATGTTTAACAGTGAAAAAGGTGTAACTTCATATATCGATGCAATGGAAAAAATGACAAATGGAGATAGATATGTTTCAAACTGGGACTATGTTCTTAAAAGGTTAAAAAAACTACGACACATAAGAAACCAATATGCCCATGAAATAGGATCATCCTATGATAATATATGTGTGCCAGAGGATATTGAATGGCTTAAAAGCTTCTACAACGAAATAATGAACACTACAGATACTTTGGCGCAATATAGAAAAGCTACTATAAAGAAACAGGAAAAAGCCAAAACAACTGAATCTAAATCTATGGCAACAGTACCTAATCCATCAAAACTTACACAAGAAATATCAACACCAAAATCTGCTAGTTACAATCAACTTCACAGACTTAAACCTAATTACAAGGATGAAAATGAAGAAGACGCAAGTAGATTAGGCATAGTTCTAATTTTTGTCATTGCAACACTGATTACTTGTGGAATATTATATGTTGCCTTTTATGTTTAGTCTCAAATCACTTTGTATATGGAATAACAAGGCTTACTCCGGCAGAAATCTCATCTCCTGAGAGATTGTTGCACTCTTTTATAGCCTCTACATACTCTTTAGTGCTATTATAGTAAACAGAATCATAGCTCTGTGCGATGCTCCACAAGGTCTCACCCTGCTTCACTACCCTACTGTCTATGTATACAGGCTTCATTTCTGAATCGGCCTTTACAAAGTTGTTAGAGAAACCAAGAAAGTATGAAAAAACCATCGTAATAACATAAAAAGTTAAGATAAAGCTGATTTTACTTCTCTTGTTTCTCTGACGATTCCCTACATTATAATGTACTCTCTTATTATTCTTAGTCATAATCTAAATCCCCCTAAATAATAAACAAATGTTTGCGAACAATCGTTCTGATATAGTTATTATATCGAACAAATATTCTTTTGTCAACAGGGAAATCGAACAAATTTTTGGAACATCCGTTTGACATTTAGAAATAAATGATATATACTTGAGTCATGTATTATTAGGAATTTGGAGGAATAGTTATGGGATATGGTAAGATAACTGCTAAGCAGCAGGAAATATTAGATTATTTGAAAACACAGGTTTTGTCTAAAGGTTATCCACCTTCAGTTAGAGAAATATGCGAAGCAGTACGTTTAAAGTCTACTTCATCTGTTCACTCTCACCTTGAGACCTTAGAGAAAAATGGTTATATCAGGCGTGACCCTACTAAGCCTCGTGCCATTGAGATTGTTGATGATGAGTTCAATATCACAAGAAGAGAGCTCGTAAGTATTCCTGTTGTGGGTACAGTTGCTGCAGGAGAGCCTATTTTTGCTGTTGAGAATATATCAGAGTACTTCCCTATTCCTGCGGAGTATATGCCTAATGAGGAAACTTTCATGCTTGTTGTAAAAGGTGACAGTATGATTAATGTCGGCGTTTACAGCGGAGATAAAATTATTGTAAAAAAGTGTTCAACTGCTTCAAACGGTGATATGGTTGTTGCTATGGTAGACGATTCTGCTACAGTTAAGACTTTTTATAAAGAAAAAAATCACTTTAGATTACAGCCTGAAAATGACTCCATGGAGCCTATCATCGTTGATCAGGTAGAAATCCTTGGTAAAGTTATAGGACTTATTAGAATGTATTAGAATATTATACAGTGTTGTACTACCTGTTAAACTTAAAACATTAGGTTACAGCTCTGTATTTAGGATGATTGCTATATGACTTCTTATAATTGCAGTAATTATAATTAATTAAAATAATGATACCACAGTTGATTATAACTAATCCACCTTAAATTAGGCAAATAAATAGTTAAATCAACTGTGGTATTTTCCTGCTGCTTATTATATGATGTGCGTGTCAATAGTACTTGACACAAATTGATACAGGATTGCTACAGTTGAACTTTTCGCAGTCCTTACCTTTAGCGTGCAATTTAATTTCGATATTTCTAAGGATGTCACCTGAAAATAACGGTTAATTAATAAGCATTTCTGTATCAAGCATCTTCCCGTCAGACCATACTCTCTCAATATTATAGAACTCTCTATCTTCTCTTGAGAAAATATGAATTACAAATTCGCCATAATCTAATAGTATCCAAGTTTCTGAACGGCTGCCTTCTATTCTTTCAGGATGAATGCCTGCCTTAGCAAGACTTTCCTCAACTGCATCCTGCAATGCCTTCATCTGATTTTCGTTTTTAGCATCAGCAATTACAAAATACTCCGAAATAGTTGTAAGATGAGCTATATCAATTACTTTTATATTATTTGCTAAATGCTCATCAAGTGCCTTACAGGTAATTCTTACTGCATCTAAAATATTTTCCATTATCCCTCCACTAGTTTTTTATAAAATTCGTATGTCTCTTCAGTTCTTTTATCCATAACCCCATTATCTTCTTTTATTTTAGTAATAACTGATTTGAGCTCATATAGAGCTGCCTTATGTAGATTAGTAAAGGCACAGGCTCTCATTTCATCGATATAAGGCAGAGCAGGACGGCTTGGTTCAATATAATCAGCCACATATATAATCTCCTCCAATAGGCTCATATCAGGTCTGCCTGTTGTATGGTAAGTAATGGCTGAAAGCACATCCACGTCTTCTACACCGTATACATTTTTAGCATAGAAGGCACCCAGCTTTGTATGCAACAATCCCGGTGAAAGCCTTTCTATATCAGAAATTTCAATCCCGTTTTTCTCACATTCAGTTATCATTTCAGAGCTCTTAAGATATTTTGCACAGTCATGCAAAAGTCCTGCAAGCTGAGCCTTATATACATCTCCTCCATGGCTCATTGCCAGTGAAGCAGCTGTATATGAAACACCTAAGGTATGATAAAATCTGTACTCAGGAAGAAGCACTCTTAGCTTGTTTTGTATATCAAAAAGCCTTACAGAATCACCCATGAACTTCCTCCTTATATAAGTTATTAGTTAAGATATATTGCATCACCTTATTACTTATACCAAGTAAGCTTGCATCCTTTATCCCCTCAGAAATCAATTTTCTGATTTCAGTTGATGAAACTGAGGTTGCCCTAAACCTCACTTCCTTCATTCTGACATTAGTGAATCTCTTCTTTAAGACATTATCAATATGAGACAAGCATTTGTCTGACTCACTTCCTATTCTTGAAATATAGAGAATATCGGCATTATCAAAGATAATTTGTGGCTCGTGCCAGTCTTCAAGGTACAGAACCGAATCTCCTCCAATGATAAGTGTAAATTCATCGCCCGGAAAGTCTTTCTTAAGTGATATTAAAGTATCTGAGGTATAGCTAACCCTATCTCTTACAAGCTCATAATCAGAGGGGAAGATGTTCTTTTCGCCAATGAGTGCAAGCTTTACCATTTCAAACCTATGTGTGTCAGCCACAATTTTCATTCCAAGCTTATGTGGTGGAACCTTTGCCGGCATCACCCACACTTCATCAAGCCCTCCTTCTTTAAGAGCGGCTTTTGCCATATCTATATGGGTGTTGTGAATCGGATTAAAGGTGCCGCCAAATATACCTATTTTTTTCATATTGTCACTCGTTATTTCTTAGGTAGTTCAATCTTTTTATTATCTTTTGATTCTTTGTAAAGAACTATCTTCTTTCCAATCACCTGTACAACTTGTGAATGCGTGCGCTCAGCAAGAACTTCAGCTATTTCACGAGGCTCATCCAGACAGTTCTTAAGTACGGATATTTTAATAAGCTCCCTTGTTTCGAGAACTTCTGCAATTGCAGAGGTAAATTCAGGGGTGATGCTGGATTTCCCAACATTAAATACAGGATCTAACTTCATTGCAAGACCTTTAAGGTATGCTCTTTGTTTACTGGTCATATAATCTCCCGCTATGTCAATCAATATTTATTGATACAAGTGTCAAAAGTATAATTATAAAATACTTTTTATAAACACATCATTTACTTATAATAATCAAAACTCAGGTCACCAAGATTTACAAGGTCACCCTCCTCTATTCCAAGTTCCTCTAATCTATCAATAACTCCTTGGTCGCGCAGGAACTTTTGGAAGAAAGCAAAGCCCTTTTCATCATCAAGGTTAGTGTATCCAAGCATTTTATCAATCTTGGAGCCCTTAACAAGGTATTCACCTTCCTTTACCTTTGTAATCTCAAGTGGACTCTCATCGATTACAAGGTCAGAGGCATCAAATTCCTTATGGAAAATAACCGGAGTTCTATCAAGTGTCTTAAGTATATCATTTACTGCATACAAAAGTTCTTTAATTCCCTTACCTGAAACTGCAGAAATCGGATAGATAGGAATATTATCACCGTCAAAGGCTTCGTGGAATTCTTTAAGCTTTTCATCAGCTTCATCACCATAGAATAAATCCATTTTATTTGCAGCAATTATCTGAGGAGTCTTAAGTAACTCGGGATTATAGTTTCCGAGCTCTTTATTGATATTTTTAATGTCTTCAATAGGATCTCTTCCTTCTGAGCCTGAAATATCAACTACATGGACAATGATTCTGGTTCTTTCTATATGTCTAAGGAATTGATGTCCAAGGCCAACTCCTTCAGAAGCTCCCTCTATAAGCCCCGGTATGTCGGCAATTACGAAGCCTGCACCGCCTCCAAGGTCTACTACTCCGAGATTTGGATGTAATGTGGTAAAGTGATAATTCGCTATCTTAGGCTTAGCATTGGTGCATCTTGAAAGAATTGTAGATTTACCTACATTTGGATAACCTACAAGGCCAACATCTGCAATTAGCTTTAGCTCAAGAATCAGAGTAAGCTCAATGCCCGGTTTTCCTGGCTGCGCATAGGTAGGAACCTGCATAGTAGGAGTAGCGTAATTCATATTACCCTTACCGCCTTTACCTCCCTTAAGAATGACTTCTCTCTGGTTATCTCCTGACATGTCCACTATAACCTTGCCGGATTCTGCCTCTTTTACAACAGTTCCCTCAGGAACCTTTATTATTATATCCTCGCCGTCTTTTCCATGACAACGTCTTCTTCCACCTTCATCGCCATCCTTGGCGTAATATTTTCTAACATATCTAAATTCATTAAGTGTGTTTATATTTTTATCAACTTCAAAAATAACATCACCGCCATCGCCGCCATCGCCGCCATCCGGTCCACCTGCAGCTACAAACAATTCGCGTCTGAAACTTACATGGCCATTACCGCCATTACCTGATTTAACATATATTTTTGCACTATCTGCAAACATTTTTCTTCCTCTATCTTTGTTTCATTAAAAAATGCCCCAAATCTATGTATTACAAAGATTTGGGGCCAATTATCAGTTATTATTCAGCAACAGCTACAGGATATACAGAAACCTGCTTCTTGTCTCTGCCTAATCTCTCAAATTTAACTTTTCCATCAACTGTAGCAAATAATGTATCATCCTTACCGATTCCAACATTTGTACCTGGATGGATATGAGTTCCACGCTGTCTATAAAGAATATTTCCAGCTAATACGAACTGACCATCTGCTCTCTTAGCACCAAGTCTTTTTGACTCAGAATCTCTGCCGTTCTTAGTAGAACCAACACCCTTCTTATGAGCAAAAAACTGAAGGTTCAATCTTATCATCGCATTACACCTCCTGCCTTAATATAGTAATGAACTTTTTACCGTATTCTTGTGATATTCCATCGAGTCCAAGCATAAGAGACTTCATAAGTAAATCAGCATTATCGCTCAACTTACCCTTAAACTCTGCTCTTAGATAACCTTTTTCAGGATCATCATAAGCAGTGAATTCATCTTTACAAAAGACCTCAATAGAGTTTAGCGTATTAATAGCCAATATAGAAACTGCAGCACATACAATATCTTTACCGGAATCGGCAAATAATGCATGACCTGAAAATTCTATACTCTTATAACCGCCATCTTTGTCTACCGACACAACAACCTTAATCATGATTAAGCGTTAATCTTTTCAATCTTAAGCTTTGTGTACAACTGTCTGTGTCCGTTTTTCTTGTGGTATCCGCTTTTGCGCTTATACTTGTAAACAATAACCTTAGGTCCCTTGCCTTCTTTTTCAACTGTAGCTGTTACAGTAGCACCAGCTACTACAGGGTTTCCAAGAACGAACTTGTCACCACCGATTGCAAGAACCTGATCAAAGGTATAAGTCTCTCCGGCTGCTACACCAAGCTTTTCAACCTGGATAACATCACCTTCAGCTACCTTATACTGCTTACCACCTGTTGCAATAATTGCGTACATATGGCTCCTCCTATTATAATTCTCGCCTGCTTAGGTGTTGTCATTTGGACAAACTTCTACCCACACAGTGCGGCACAAAATATAGTTTAGCATACAGAGAGAGGGATGTCAACAAATTTTTATTTCTTTTGATAAGGAATCCTTATCAAATACAAGGTTTTCCTCATTTCCATTATAGCAAAGCTTCACACTTCCATACTTTTTGGCTCTTATAACTATATGAGTTACCTTGCCATTTTCCCAGTCCACATCAAGACTATAGCCTCCCTTTGCTCGTATGCCTTTTACAAACCCTGTATTAAATGCTTTTGGCAGGGCAGGCAAGAGTTCAATCCTCTCTTCATCACTTTGGAGTATCATTTCAATCACAGCAGCAGCAAATCCAAAATTGCCATCAATCTGAAAAGGCGGATGTGCGCAGAATAAATTAGGATAAGTTCCTCCTCCGGTGACCATAATGTTCTCTTCAACCGTGTAACGGAGTTGATTCTTTAAGAGGTTTAATGCACTTTCAGCTTCTTTAAGTCTTGCATATAGGCAGGCTTTCCAAGCTATACACCAGCCTGTTCCATCATCTCCTCTCCTGTTAAGGGAAGTTTCGCAGGCTTTTTTAAGCTTTTCATCTTTGATTAGATTGCCCGGATATAGCCCATAAAGATGGGATACATGCCTATGATGCACATCATTTTCGATGTAGTCAACTAACCATTCACATAAAGCGCCGGTTTTTCCTATCTTAAAAGGAGGGAGCTTCTTAAGTGCATTTAAGACCTCCTTATCTTTCTCCAAACCTAAGATATCCTGTATAGTAAGATAATTAGCAAATAGCTCCTTAATTATGCTTATATCCATTGTAGATGCATAGGTTAGAGCATGAACTCCTCCTTTATCATCTACGAAGTAGTTTTCCGGGGAAGTAGACGGTATGGTAACTAAATATCCATCCACCTCTCTCAAATAGTCTAGGTAAAATTTCACTGCTCCATCAATAATAGGATAAGCAGTATCCCTTAAGAAATCTTCATCTTGTTCATAGAGATAATGCTCAAAAAGGTGTCTGCAAAGCCAGCCGCCACTCATCTGCCAAAGACCATACACAGATGGGTTGTCATCACCTGCATTTAAGCCCACAGGGGTAGAGTGTCCCCATAAATCCACATTGTGATGGCTTACCCAGCCTCTTGCTCCATACATCTTCTTAGCTGTCTCCTCCCCCCTCTTGCTTGCCTTTTCTAAAAGCTCAAAGAGAGGTCTATGGAAGTCAGAAAGACCTGTGGACTCAGCTATCCAGTAGTTCATTTCAGTATTAATATTAACAGTGTAGTTAGAGCTCCAAGGCGCTCTTAAGATATCTGACCATATTCCCTGTAGATTGGCACATTCGGTTCCGGGCTTTGATGATGTAATTAGCAAATACCTTGCATATTGAGTCATTAGCTCATATATGTAGCCGTCATCTATATCTTTGGCATCTTTAATAGCCTTAACTGTATCCTTATTTTCTGAATCTGAAAGAGAAATTTCAAATGTTTTAAAATGAGGTGTATAAGCCTCTTTATGCTTTGTTAAAGATTTATCAAATCCCTGTTCCCTTACCTTTTTAAGCCTGTTTTTACAGAATTCTTCTAAATTATTTTTGTTTTTATAATCAGTATCTCCCGTTAAATAAAGCTCAACCTTGTCTGCATCTTTAATAACAAGTTTGTCATCTTTTATCTGCATTTCACCTGAATGTATTAAGACTTCAAGCATGAGTACAAAGTTTAGACCTTTGCCGTCTTCATATCTTATAGGTTCAGGTACGTTAAAATAATTTGGAGCAGCATAGATTGGCGCCCTGCCCTTAAGAGTAAGCCTGTTTTCACTGCTGTTTAGGCAATAATGCAGTTTACTATCAAGAGATACTTCTAGAGATAGTCCTCTGTTCTCACCCTCCAAACGGGCTACTAAAGTGCTGTCGCAAAAGCTTACAAAAGCAGACAGATGTCTCTTAGAGGAATTACTGTTAGCCTCCATTTTGTAAACAGCAGTGTCAAGAGATAGTTCCCTGTAAAATGAAGTTTTCGCCTCATCTTCATCCAAGTACTTTATTCTTAGATTACCTGCAGGAAGATAGCACTCAGTCCAGTCGCCAAGCACATAGGTCTTGCTAATCTCCTCTGCTTCTTTGTATTCTTCTTTTAAGATATGCTCCCTTATCTCTTCCAGTTTGTCTGGACTAAAGAGTGGATTCATCTTATTTTTTTCTTCGCCCGACCAAAGAGTATCAAGATTGAGGCTTATGTCCTCATAAGCCTCATATGAATTTACTCTTGCTCCAAAATTGCCGCTTCCAAGTGGAAGTCCATCATAACGAAACTTTGCAGCTTCTCCGTATCTTAGATTATACTTTCCCATATTTCATCCTATCTTCTGTTTATCCAAGCTCCATTTGTAAAATCAGGAATTGCAACAGGTGCTCCTCCCATATTTATTGACTGTTCGGCAAGCACTGAAATACTCATCCAGGCAGCCATATCGTATACATCTATATTAGGCTCTTTTTTATTTAATACACAGTCAATAAAATCTGAAAATACCAGATAATCCATGCCATCATGACCTTTTTTTACACCATTTTCAAGGTATTCTTTCCAAAGTGGATGCTCATATTTTTTGCGATAATCCTCAACATTGTTCCAATGCTTGCTCCACTCAAAATGCTCCTTCTCACTATATTCGTTATCCAAAAAAATGGAATGATTATCTTCGGTATACATACCCTTTGTGCCGTGAATGGTATAGCCTCTTGAATAGTAGCGAGGCAGTGTCGTATCAAGGCTTAGAAGTATGGTTTCTCCATTTGCACATTTAATTATTGTATTTACAATATCAGCCTGATTAAAGGTTGTATTCATCAGTTCTTCATCATCACTCTTTTTTTCTCTGATATACTCACTGAGTCCAAAGGAGCCTGAAGCAACTGATGTAAGGCTAAGCATACGATTTCCCTTATTAATGTTAAGCAGCTTTGCTATCGGACCTAATTCATGAGTCGGATAGTTCTCTGTATTTCTATGTATGTAGTTGTTTAGCCTGTAATGACGGTTTTCCTTGCCAAAAGCTATTTCGCCTCTAAGGTCGTGCTTGTAGCCTCCCTCACAATGAACTATCCTTCCAAGAAGCCCAAGTTCTTTCATGTGGCTTACAAGCATTTCATCTCTACCATATACACAGTTTTCAAGGAGCATTACAGGAACCTTTGTCTCCTCATAGGCTTCAACTATTTTCCAACATTCTCTAAGAGAATATGCTCCACCAACCTCACAGCCTACAGCCTTGCCTTTATGCATTGCCTCTATACATATATCAATATGTTTATCCCAGGAAGTACAAAGGATAACAGCATCTACATCTTTCATTTCAAGGATTTCTTTATAATTTGTTGTAGTCTTAGGACGTGGAAATCCAGCCTGCTCAACAATATCAGCACATTCCTTGCATCTGTCTTCATACTTGTCACAAATGGCTGTAAACTGAGCTAAAGGATGCTCAAGATACGCTGTTTTAAGAAGTCCTCTTCCTCTGCTTCCAAGACCAATCATAGCCAATCTTAATTTTTCCATTGTGTTTCTCCAATTCTGTATTATATATCAGCCCTTAACCCCAATAATGCAATTACGTAAATCGCATCTCATATAATTGCAAAAAAATATAATTGCAAATAAATTATCTCTATTTTAATACAAATAGTTAATTATTTCTACTATCAAATATTGTTGTTGCCCAAAATATTTGATAGGTAATTTAGGAGAAATTTCCTGTCAAATAAAAAACTGCCTGAGAATAATCTTTCCCAGACAGCCTTTATGTTGGTATCACTCTTAAATAATTAAATATCAAGCTCTGCCATTATACCCTTAAGAATATCTGCAGATTCTCTAAGTCTCTTAGCTTCATCTTCATCAAGCTTAATAGGCACCTGAGTTTCGATACCATCGCCGCCTACTACACAAGGCATACTAAGAACTACTCCCTCTATCCCCTGCTCTCCATGCATCATGGTAGATACTGGTAAAATGGATTTTTCATCTCTTACAATACACTCGCATATTCTCTTTACTGCCATAGCCACACCAAAATATGTAGCCTTCTTTCTCTGTATAATCTCGTAAGCAGCATTTTTAACATCCTCAGCAATGTACTTCTCAGATTCATCATGATTGAAATGTCCCTTCATCTCACAGAAATCATTGAGAGGTATACCCGATACATTGGCAGAGCTAAAAGCAGCTATTTCACTGTCTCCGTGCTCTCCAATTATAAATGCATGTACACTTCTTGAGTCAACACCCAAATGCTCACTTAGCCTTGTCTTAAGACGGCCTGTATCTAGTACCGTACCTGAACCGATAACCCTGTTTTCAGGAAGTCCTGAAAGTTTCTGGGCTACTGCTGTAAGTATATCAACAGGGTTTGCAACTATAAGAAGAATACCCTTAAAGTCTCTACTTGATATCTGAGGAATGATGCTCTTAAATATACCAACATTCTTATGAACTAGGTCAAGTCTTGTCTCATCAGGTTTCTGATTTGCACCAGCGGTTACAATAACTAAACCTGCATCTCTTACATCATCATAATCTCCTGCATATACACGCATGTGCTTTGCAAAAGGGATACCATGGCTTATATCCATAGCCTCTCCTTCTGCCTTATCCATGTCTGCATCTATCATTGCTATTTCCGAAAAAAGTCCGCTCTGCATAAGTGCAAATACGGTAGCAGAACCTACAAAACCACAACCGACCATAACTGCTTTTCTAAAGTTAATCATAAAATCTCCTTTCTCTTTGAAATCTGTTCTCATTATATCATTTAACACAAATTAATGATAGATATGTTTTAAAATAAAGATACAAAATTTAATTACGACAGATTTAATTGTGAATGAATGTTAGTATGGAATGTTTTAGTTTCAATATATAAAAAACAGATATCGAACTATATGTTGATACCCGTCTTTTATCGACTGTATTACTTTTTTAAAGCCTTAAAATAAGCATCTATCCCATCAGCCATACCTTCAGCCATCTTCTTCTGATAGGAGGCTGTGTTAAGTGCCCTATCCTCTTTCTCATTTGTCATATATCCCATTTCAACTATGATTACAGGGACCTTTGACCAGTTGATACCGCTCATAGAATCTGTCTCCCATACGTAGAGCTTCTTACAACCTGATTTATCTACTACTCCGTCCAATACCTTTTCGGATAAAAGCTTACTTCTTGAATATATATCAGAATTGTAAGGGTTCTTTTTTGTCTGGCAGATGGTCATAGCACCGTTTACAGCCTTATTCGCAGCGCCATTTGCATGAATTCTTATAAAAACATCAGCCTTAGCCTCGTTTGCGATGGCTGCCCTTTCTGAATTGCTAATATTAACATCGTTCTTAGTTCTGCACATAATAACCTTGTAGCCACGTTTTTTAAGGATTTTCTGTAACTTCTTTGCTACCTTAAGCGCAAGGGCGTACTCGGTCTGCTTGGTCCAAAGTCCGCTAGTTCCACCTGTGACCTTGAATTTTGTAGTCTTTGCGCCCGGACCGATAGGCTCTTTTTCAAGGTTTGCCCTTGTCTGATGACCTGCATCTATACAGATTACTTTTTTCTTGTTAGTAGCGGCATTAGCTATGTAAAAATTGTCAGAACATATAGTAACAAGCATAGCCAATACTAAAAACATACTTAATAATTTTTTCATATTCTCCCCTAAATATTTATACAGTGTACAAACACAATTACATGTGTATATTAATTTTTACTTATAACTACGGACAGTAATGAATAATATTCCGTCTTTTATAGCTTTGTTTTCATATATTTGTATATTCTGTATACTATAAATATCAACAAACCAACTAGTATCAGATTCAAAATCAAAAATAATGAATTCATTACTAACCTCCTCACATAATAAGGTTATAAGCAATAATTAAAGTTTATTTGTCTGCATAATATATCAAAAAAAAATAAATGTCAAGCTATTATTTTGTATAATAATACAATCCATTCCATATATTGCATTGTAATGTACGCTATCCTTCTGCTATACACTAATCAAGTAAACTCAAAGCCTTAACCCATTATAAACATGCGCTGTTTAGCAGGTTTATACAAAAAGGCGATTAAGATATTCCTAACCGCCTTTTTGAAAAAATTAATATATTTTGATAATTAAACCGGATATGCTCCATTGGCAGTATCTGCAACTGTACTATCCACCTTAGTCTGCTGAGCTTTTCTGTATTTGAAGAACTCAGTTGCAACCTGTGGGAAAAGTGCGTATGAGAGTACGTCCTCATCCTGCTGCTTCCACTCTTTAACCTCTTCCTCAAACTTAGGAAGCTGTGGCTCGATAAGGTCCGCAGGCCTGCAGGTAATTGGCTTCTGATCTCCGATAGCCTTCTTTACAACCTCAGGGTTGAAAGGCTTAACTGTCTCACCAAACTCACCTGAAAGTATCTTCTTTGATTCCTTAGTTATCATCTTATAACGCTCGCCCTGAAGTACATTTAATACAGCCTGTGTACCAACTATCTGAGATGAAGGTGTAACAAGAGGAGGCTCACCGAAGTCAGCTCTTACTCTTGGAATCTCTTTAAGCACTTCTTCATACTTATCTTCTGCATGAGCTTCTTTAAGCTGAGACACAAGGTTTGAAAGCATACCTCCAGGTACCTGATAAAGCAGAGTCTTGATATCTACTCCGAGAACCTTGGTATTCATAAGTCCGCTTGCAAGATATTTCTCACGAAGTGGACGGAAATAATCAGCTATCTCAGCAAGCTTATTCTGGTCAAGACCTGTATCGTACTCAGTACCCTTAAATACCTCAACCATAACCTCTGTAGCAGGCTGGCTTGTACCCATTGCAAGTGGGCTCATAGCAGTATCTATAATATTTGCACCTGCCTCCACAGCCTTCATATAGGTCATGGCAGCAACACCTGAGGTGTAGTGAGTGTGCATTTCTATTGGTAGATTGGTTCCTTCACGAAGCGCAGAAACAAGCTTTGTAGCCTCTGTAGGTACAAGAAGTCCTGCCATATCCTTCACACAGAGGGAATCTGCACCCATTTCCTCGATTGCCTTAGCTTTTTGTTTCCAGTAATCAAGTGTATAAGCCTCTCCTAAAGTATAGGAAAGAGCAACCTGTGCATGACCGCCTTCCTTCTTAGATGCAGTAACTGCAGTCTGAAGATTACGAAGGTCATTGAAACAGTCAAAAATCCTAATTATGTCAATACCATTTGCAACTGATTTCTGTACGAAATACTCTACTACATCATCTGCATAGTGATTGTAACCAAGGATATTCTGACCTCTAAAAAGCATCTGTAACTTGGTATTCTTAAATCCCGCTTTGAGCTTGCGAAGCCTCTCCCATGGATCTTCCTTCAAGAAACGAAGGCAGGCATCGAAGGTAGCTCCTCCCCAACACTCAACAGCGTGGTAACCAATTTTATCCATCTTGTCTATGATAGGAAGCATCTCTTCAGTCGTCATTCTTGTAGCTATTAGGGACTGATGTGCATCACGAAGGACAGTATCTACTATCTTAACTGCCTTATTACCCTGTTCTGACATATATTATTCTCCTTTTAATATTCAATATTACATTGACTAATGATATCAGATTAGCATAGTTTATTACTTCTGCAATCCTTAAATAATATTTATAATCTGCTCATCATTAAACAAATAGTGGCTGCTTACAAATATTATCTTCATACCATCATATTATTTAACTCCGAAAATCGCCATAAACACACCCGCTGCAACCGCAGTTCCTATAACACCGGCAACATTAGGTCCCATAGCGTGCATAAGAAGGAAGTTGGATGGATCAGCCTCACTACCAACCTTCTGTGACACTCTGGCAGCCATTGGTACGGCAGAAACTCCTGCCGAACCGATAAGAGGATTAATCTTACCTCTTGTAAGGTGGCAAAGAAGCTTACCAAAGAGTACACCCGCAGCTGTTGCAACTGCAAAAGCAATAAGTCCTAGTCCTACGATTTTAAGGGTATCTAACTTAAGAAATGCCTCTGCTGAAGTTGTAGCACCTACTGAAGTACCAAGAAGGATAACAACTATGTACATAAGGGCATTACTAGCAGTTTCCTGAAGCTGTTTAACTACACCACTCTCTCTAAAGAGATTACCAAGCATAAGCATACCTACAAGAGGAGCAGTAGTTGGAAGAATAAGTGTAACAACTATGGTAACTACTATTGGGAAGAAAATTTTCTCAAGCTTACTTACAGGTCTAAGCTGTTCCATCTTGATTTTTCTTTCCTTCTCTGTAGTAAAAAGCTTCATAATTGGTGGCTGAATGATAGGTACAAGTGACATATAAGAATATGCGGCAACCGCTATGGGTCCCATATATTCAGCCTGTCCAAGCTTTCCGGCAAGGAAGATAGATGTAGGACCGTCAGCACCACCAATAATAGCTATAGCTGCTGCAGCCTTATCGTTGAAACCAAGTAAAATAGCAAAGAAATAAGCAGCGAAGATACCAAACTGAGCTGCTGCTCCCATTATGAAGCTTATAGGATTAGCAATCAGAGGACCGAAGTCAGTCATAGCCCCCACACCTAAGAATATAAGACAAGGAAGAATACTCCACTCATCGAGTAAGAAGAAGAAATGGAGAAGTCCGCCTTCTTTCATAATATCCGGATAGATATTAACAAGTAGCATACCAAATGAAATAGGAACCAAAAGCAGCGGCTCATATCCCTTTGCTATAGCCAGATACAAGAACACCAGAGCAATGAATATCATGAGAATATTTCCCCATGACATGTTGACAAATGCTGTCTGTGCTGCCAGGTTCTCGAGCATATTTGTAACATAGCTCATAGATAATTACCTCCGTTTTAATGTACAGTTATCAGATTAGTTAAGGGATGCAAGTAAAGCACCTGCTTCAACTGAATCACCAACTGCACAGGAAACAGAAGCGATTGTTCCATCCTGAGGTGCAACTATATCATTTTCCATCTTCATAGCTTCAAGAACTATGATTACATCACCTTTCTTTACAGCCTGTCCGGCATTTGCCTTTACAGCTAAAATCTTACCAGGCATTGGCGCATTAACCTTAACTGCACCTACGGCACCACTTGCCACAGGAGCTGCTGCTGGCTTTGGAGCAGCCACAGGAGCTGCACTCTTAACTACAGGAGCTGCACCGCTTCCCGCACCCTCTTCAACAGTAACTTCATAAGCTGTTCCATTAACAGTAATTGTATATGTTTTCATAATGTGATTATCCTTTCAAATTATTAAAATAAAATTATGCTTTATAAGCTATTACCAGGTACCATTACCTTTTCTCTTTACTGAGCGGACCACAAGACCGTCAGCAGGCGCAGAAGAATTATCAGCTGTGTAAGCCATTATGGCTGCTGTGATAACAGCAGTAAGCTCTGCCTGACTTAATTCTTCACTTTGTACTGTAGGCTCTGCTACAATCTGCGTATCAGGTTCTACATCCGTGTGCTCCTTCTTAGCAAGGAATTTAGGAACAAGGCTTAATGCCTTTATTACAAAACTAATGAAAATAAGAACAAGGAAGATGAAAGCCATACCAAAAACTGTATTAAGGGCTGCTTTCTCCATCTTTTCGGCAACAGTTATCTGTTGTTCTGCCGCTATACTTGTAGGAATATAACCGCTGTCCATGCTGTCTTCATCAAACGTAGCGGTAAACTTAACCTTGCCTCCTTCAAAATCAATCATTTCCTCGTACTTAACGTAATCTTTTCCTTCTACGATATTAGCGCTTGACTCATCAACTGACTTGAAAGCTCCAACCTCCTCCTTAACGGAATTAAGGTTATCAATCATAGAAATGATGCTCTTTTTAGCCTTATTGCCTAACTGAGCGCTGCTAATTGTATTTTCAAGCTCTCCTGATGCCCATTGTTCGGCAAAGAAGCTACCTGCCTGCATAACAGTCTCTTTGTTATAAGATAAAGTATCGCTATCAGTCTTAGAGCCGCCCGCACAGCCGCTAAGTAGCATAAAGCAGGAGAAAACGCTAAGCACTAATAATATTAGTCTTTTCTGCATATTTACTTCCTCTCTATATTAAATTGTGCTGTGTTTTTTATTTGGACGAAATTCCCTCTTTGTATATAACATCTCAAAAGCATATACAAGCTGCTTTCTTGTTGCGGCAGGCTCGATTATGCTGTCAACGAAGCCTCTCTTTGCTGCAGCAACAGGATTGTTCTGAAGAGCTGCATACTCCCCTGCTTTTTCACTGATTGTAGCAGCATCCTTGCCATCATAAATAATCTCAGCAGCAAGCTTTGCATCCATCATACCAATTTCAGCATCACTGTAAGCAAATACAAGGTCTGCACCAATATGCTTTGAATTCATAGTGATATAAGCGCTTCCATAAGCCTTACCAACTATAAGATTTACCTTAGGAACAGTTGCGTTTGCAAACGCTGAAGTAAGTTGTGCCAATGCTCTTGCTATAGAACGCTCTTCTCCTACTGACGAGGCAAAGCCTGTCACAGATGTAAGTGTGAGTACAGGGATTGAAAATGAATCACAGAAATTTACAAAATGAGCTGCCTTATATGCGCCAGCCATTGTAAGCACAGTGTCAAACTTTTTAGCAACCTTTCCATCCTCACCAAGGATTTCACTACGATTCGCCACAGCGCCAACGATTGCTCCGTTCAGGCGGATGAAACCAATAACCATTTCTTTTGCACAATCAGCCTTTAACTCTAAGAACCAATTGTTATCAGATATTTCACGAAGTGCTACCGCAGTATCTTTAACATGTGTACCTAAACCGGCTGTTATCCTGTTAAGGTCATCATCACACTCACAAATAACTCCGGTATTCTCGTTGTTTGAAGGAAGTACAGAGATAAGCTCTCTTGCCTTTGCAAGAGCTTCTGCATCATCCTCAGCTACAATGTCTACATTGCCTGATTCAGACTGGAAAGCCGCTCCTGCTGTATTACACTTAGCTGTGTAGTTGTTATCAACTGCATTAGGTGAATTCACAAATAACTTTGCATTATCTTCTGTCATGATAACAAAGTCACTAATTGCAGCTGAGATTGCAGAGCCACCGCCACAGGTTCCGAGAATTACGGTAACTGTAGGAATAACACCGCTTGCAAGTACCTGTCTTGCATATACTTTACCGAAAGCATCAAGCGCATCTGTAGACTCCTCAAGTCTCATGCCTGCACAATCTGTGATTGCAACTACAGGAACACCAACCTTGGTAGCGAGGTCATACACGTTGACAATCTGTCTGGCGTGCATTTCACCCATTGTTCCGCCAAGAGCATCCTTGTCCTGGCTATAAACATAAACAAGACTACCGTCAATAAGACCATAGCCTGCAATTACGCCGTCACCGGGAACTTCTTTTTCACTAAGGTTAAAATCTGTGCTTCTTTTTGTCACCAAGGCACCAATTTCAACAAAACTGTTTTCGTCAAGCAAAGAGAGTATTCTATCTCTTGCTGACAGTACTACTGCACTACCCATTCTTAGCCCTCCATTAACTTAAGTTTGGTTTTTATAAGTAATAAACTGAACAGTATAAAACATCCAATTTACTGCCGATTATAATTATAATCTTATAACTGGAAAAGTACAAGTGTATTTTAAGTTTTTTATAAAAAACACGACTTTTTAGTCAATTTTTTCTAAATCCTCAAAAGACAGCTGAGCTTCTTTTTCAGCCTCAAGCTTAAACTCATCTTCAGCTTCTTGTCCTATAACCGGCAAGTCCTCAAGTGACTTAATACCAAATGAGCGCAGGAAATCCTCTGTGGTACCAAAAACTAAAGGCTTACCCGGTGCCTGGAGCCTGCCTGCTTCCTCAATGAGTCCGTATTCAATAAGCTTGTTAACCGCATGGTCTGACTTAACTCCTCTTATAGCCTCTATGTCAGCCCTGGTTACAGGCTGTTTGTAAGCAACGATTGAAAGGGTTTCAAGCAAAGCATCGGTAAGGTTATGCTTTTTAGGTACATTAGTCACCTTAATTAGAGTTTCATACATCTCTGCCTTAGTACACATTTGAAATGAGTCTTCAAGCTCGATTATACTGATACCATGTCCCTCATCTTCATATTCATCCATCATTGTATGGATGACCTTCTTAACTGTATCTTCATCCAGCTCTACCGCTTCGGCAATAGCTGTAAGCCTTACTGATTTGCCTATTGCAAAAAGTATGGCCTCTATCTTAGCCTTAAGTATCTTCAATTCCACGACTTATTACTCTCCCATGTTCTTATAATCTTCTTTAGTAAACATCTTCTCTTCAACAAATTCAATCGAAATGTCTGAAACATTATCATCCTGAACCGCCTTTATGGCTCCAACCTTCATAAGCTCAAGCACAGCAAGAAAACTCACAACTACATGCAGTCTTGAAGGCTGATTGATAAGAAATTCCTTAAAGCTAAAGAATTTATGCTCTCTTGCGAAGTTTTGAAGCTCATTTATAGACTCGGATAGGCTTATAGGCTCTTTTTTAATCTTTCCGAACGAGCTTCTGATAGGATCGGTTTTATCTGTCTGTTTTTTAATAACAAAATTATAGATGTTATGTAGCTTAGCAAGGGTCAAGTCACCTATAATTTCCTGAATTTCAGGCTTTGGTGCATATTCAGAGACTTCCTTAGGTATGGTTGGTTCCTTAAAAAGGTAGGAGGAAGCAAAATCTCCTTTTCCTTTAAGAAGTTCTGCAGAGTATTTATACATCTTGTATTCAATAAGCCTCTTTACAAGATCTTCTCTCGGATCAATCTCCTCCCCGTTCTCCTTTTCTTCCTTAGGCAATAACATCCTAGACTTTATATTAATAAGCTGAGCTGCAACCAGAAGAAAATCACTCATAGTATCGAGGTCAGCCGTTTTCATCTGATTAACATATTCCATATACTGATCTGTAATTTCAGCTATAGGTATATCATAAATGTCTATTTTATTTTTCTCAATGAGATGAAGTAAGAGGTCTAGAGGACCTTCAAATACTTCAAGCTTAACTTCAATTCCCATGTAATTTCTCTCCAAATTTTAATTCTACAAGAGTAACTTCCGGTGGATTAAACACCCTCAAATTGATAGTATGGGTGCCTGCACCACATGAAACTATCATGTTGCTGCCATTTTCTGAATAAAAGCCTCCTGAGTATTTAGGAAATATAAAAAAGTCAGGTCCTATCACTCCTCCAACAAATGGCAGGCGCATAATTCCACCATGTAAATGACCTGAAAGTGTTAGGTCAGCCTTCCACTTACTGTAAGTCTCAAAATAAAGCGGTGAGTGTGCCATAAGTATAGTGTAGTTGTCACCTTTTGTTCCCAATTTCTCTTCGACACTATCTAATGATAATTTACTTCTCTTAAATTTTGGGTAAAATTCTTCTCCTAAACTAAGTCCATAAATGTCAATACAGTCATCTTCTCTGACAAGGCTGAATCTATCGTTATCAAGTAGTTTTACATTTAGCTCTTTAAGCTTTGATTTATATTCATCCCAAAGTGCAGGATGAAGCTTCTCCTCGTGATTACCAAGCGCATGTATAACAGTGTACTTCGACGTAAGTTCAGCTATCAAATCTATAGAAGTATTAACTGTTTCTTTTGAAAGAGGTCTATAACCCTCCTTACATCTCCTGCTTATTCCACCAACAACCATATCACCGCCTATTAGTATACAGTCAGGCTTTGCTTTATATATCATTTCAAGTAGCTTTGTGTTGTTTTTTCCATACTTTTTTCCATGTAAATCTGAAATAAATATAAATCTAAATCCATCAAAGGATAATGGTAACTTCGGTGAGTATACCTGATATTTTTTTATATATAATCCTTTACCTAAGACCAAACATTATCCCCTTTCCAATCATCTATAAATTTTAGATCGCTAAAAGTAAAATCAAAGCAATCCTAGAAAAATGTAAAATAACCTCTTGCAAGTAATTCATCATCAAATTATATAATTTTGCAAGCAGCATCATTGTATTGGGTACATAAGCATTGATTACAAAAGGTTACAGCAGATAATTATGCTATGACACCAGATTACTATTGTAACATAAAAACACCGACCATGATATATTAAATTTAAAATAATCATAATCGGTGTATATAATTTATACGCTAACTATTTCGATTGTATCAATCCTATGTACTATTCCCATATCCTCAAGCTGCCTAATCATCCTATATACAGTAGCCATACCGACTGTCTTGTCCTTCTCAGCAACCTGATAATAAATGTCTTTACAGGAATTAAAGTCGTTATTCATGATTACATCAATTATAAGCCTGCGCTGTTTAGTAATCCGGCATCCGTCTAACTTCAATCTTTCAATAACCTGTTCACTCGTCATATCAACAACCCCTTAATATAATGATACAAGTGTCAAAAGTATTTGACACCCATTGATACAGGATTGCTACAGCGTAGCTTTAGCAATCCTTGCAAAAATATTCGTAATCCGCTCATTTTTTTGCAAAAAATGGCTACTTGCTCATATTTTTTGCGTGTCAAAAGATAATAAATTCTCTTGCAAGCAAGCCCCAATCGAATTTTTATACTTTTGACACTTGTATCATACTATATTAAAACATTTGAAAATGATTGTCAATATCGAACTACACTAATTCTTCAAGCATTGAAGTTCCGATGGTTCCCTCAGGCATCTTAACTCCAAAATTCTCAGCAATGGTAGCACCCATATCTGCAAATGTCTCTCTTTCAGGTATGCCGCCCGCTCCCTTTAAGCTCTTTGAATATGCAAGGAAAGGCACCTTTTCTCTGGTATGGTCGGTTCCTGTATAAGTAGGGTCATTGCCATGGTCGGCAGTAATTATAAGCAAGTCGTCTTCGCGCATCACATCTAAGAGTTCTCCAAGCTTTACGTCAAACTTCTCTATCTCATCACCATAGCCTACAGGGTCCCTTCTATGTCCCCAAAGTGCATCAAAATCAACGAGATTTACAAAGCAAAGCCCCTTAAAGTCTTTCTTTGCTTCCTCTATAGTCTGCTCCATGCCATGCACTGAACTATTAGACTTATAAGCCTCCGTGATACCCTCAGTGACAAAGATATCGTTTATCTTACCAATAGAAATTACATCAAAACCTGCATCTTTGAGCGCATTAAGAGCAGTATCAATAGGAGGTTTAACAGCATAATCGTGGCGGTTTGCAGTTCTCTTAAACTCACCCTTCTTCTTGCCTACATAAGGTCTTGCAATAACCCTTCCTACCTTCCATTCATCCTTCATACACAGCTCTCTGGCTATTTCACAACATCTATAGAGATTTGCAAGGTCAAAGGTCTCCTCGTTTCCACATATCTGGAGCACAGAGTCAGCAGAGGTGTAGACTATCATCTTTCCTTCATTTATTTCGGTTTCCGCAAGCTCTTCAAGGATCTCAGTTCCTGAGGCACTCTTGTTTCCTATTATTTCTTTTCCACAGCGCTTTGATAATTCATCCAAAAGCTCTTTTGGAAAGCCTGTATCAGTAAAGGTTACAAAAGGAGTTGTGGTATGGATTCCCATCATTTCCCAGTGTCCTGTCATGGTATCCTTGCCATTACTCTTCTCTTTAAGTGCACAATAATAAGCAAGAGGCTTATCAACAGGCTCTACTTTACTAAGTGGCTTAAGATTTGCAAGTCCTAATTTTCTAAGATTGGGTATGTTAAAATGTTCAACCGTATCAGATATATGTCCCAAGGTATCCACTCCGATATCCCCAAACTTTTCAGCATCAGGCATTGCTCCTATACCCATAGAGTCAATAACTATCAAAAATACACGATTAAATCTACTCATTAATATCCTGTCGCCTCCTGTCCTTTGACTAATTTCACTATTCTGCTTGTACCCAGTCTGTCTGCACCAAGTTCAAGAAACTTATATGCATCCTCAAGACTTGATATACCGCCGGCTGCCTTAATCCTTACATTTTTACCAACATGTTCTCTAAAGAGTTTTATGTCCTCAAAGGTTGCACCAGCTTTACTAAAACCTGTTGAGGTTTTAATATAATCAGCTCCAGCCTTGGTTACAATCTCACACATCTTTATTTTCTCTTCACCAGTTAGCAGACAAGTTTCAATTATTACTTTAAGAATCTTATCTCCTACAGCTTCTTTTATCTCTCTAATCTCTGTTTCAAGCTCTTCGTACTTTTTATCCTTAAGCCAACCAATATTTATAACCATGTCTACTTCACTGGCACCGTTATTTAAGGCATCCTTAGCCATAAACACTTTGGAAGCAGTCGTGTCATAGCCATTTGGAAAGCCTATTACTGTACAGATTGCAAGTTTTCCGTCAACATAATCAGCGGCTTTTCTTACATAGCTTGCAGGTATACAGGCAGAAGCAACCTTGTACTTCATAGCATCATCTAAAATCTGTTTAATCTCATCCCAAGTAGCCGTCTGTGTGAGTAAAGTGTGGTCAACATGGGTGAGCATCTCCTTTTGTGTCATTAAAAACCATCCTTTCAATATACGTTCGACTATTGCAGAAAACAATTCTACAATAGTCGAATATTCTATTTTAAGCTAATTCAAGTGCAAGCTCCATCATCTTTCCAAATCCTGTTTGTCTCTCGTCAGAGCTTAATTCTTCTCCAGTTATAATATTGTCTGAAATTGTAAGTATAGCAAGGGCATTCTTCTTACTTCTAGCAGCTTCCATATATAGGGCTGCGGCTTCCATTTCAACGCAAAGAACTCCCATCTTTATCCAAGCACTATGAGGATCATTAAGGTCGCAATAGAAAGGGTCTGAAGAAAGTACATTTCCAACAACTGTAGGTGTTCCCTGTTTCTTAGCTATCTCTACAGCTGATGAAAGTAGTCCGTAGTTAGCAATAGGAGCATAAGTCCCCGGTATCTCGTACTGCTTAGCCCAAGAGGAATTGGTGCAGGCTGCCTGAGCTATTACAACACTTCTAACAGGGCAGCTTTCGCTTATAGAACCTGCAGAACCAATTCTTATTATATTTTCTACTCCATAAAAGTTAAAAAGCTCGTGGGAATATATTCCTATTGAAGGCATACCCATACCTCCGCCCATTACAGATACTCTCTTACCCTTATAAGTACCTGTGAAACCAAGCATATTTCTAACATCTGTTACAAGAACCGGATTTTCAAGGTAAGTCTCAGCTATGTACTTAGCCCTAAGCGGATCTCCCGGCATTAGCACTGTCTTTGCAAAATCTCCCTCTTTGGCTCTGATGTGTGGTGTTGGTATCGGCATAGTAACATCCTCCTTATAATTTTATATTTTGTCATTGGTTTACAAAATCATGGTTTATCACTTTGGCTTACGCTAAGCCTATAAGAATCAGACTATATCTATCTTATCCGCAAGCCTGTTTTTAATGTCTCTATACTTCTCAAATGGCAGCACCAGTTTTCTGCCATTTTTCATCAAAATTCCCTGCTCTATAAAGTCCTTAACAGTACGATTGACAGTTCTGACGGAAAGAGCGGTACTCCTTGCCAAATCATTTCTGCTCATGTTTATAATCACTTTATCTCCTAAATGGTTTTTCTCATAGAAGTCATGTAAGAACAACAAAACTCTGTCTTCACCCTGAAGGAAAAGAAATAGTCTTTCCTTTCTACATTGTTCTAAGAGATATTTTGTCATAGCTTCAGTGAACATCTTCATTGCATTTATATCATTTGATACCCATTTGGCAAAATGCTCTCTTGATAGCTTCAAAAACCTACAATTTGTAACTGTTACAAGAGTAGTTCTGTAGGTTTCTTCCTCCAGTACAAACTCCATTCCTCCAAAAACCTCTATTGGATAGAATCTCATAAAGTCATATGCAATGGGGAATACTCTTAAGTCACTTCCTTTTACAATTCCGGAAAGTAGAATAAATACAGTTCCCGCATTCTCATTCTCAGTAATGAATTCAGTATCTTTTGGCAAAGAAAGTTCTCTGAACTCTTCGAGAAGCCATCTGGGCGCGTTCTTTAAGAACCTTTCCAGATATTCGTGGCTATCTTTACTTAGGTATTTCCATACATTATCTAAATCACTCATTACGAACTCCCATAATTTTATTTGGCAAGGTCTCTCGGCCCAAATCCAAGTGGCAGAAGTTCCTTAAGCTTAAATACCTTCATGTCTATTGGTTTATTGGTTCCTAAAACTATGTCAAACTCTTCGCAGTCTACAAATTCATTGATAACTTGTCTACAAACCCCGCAAGGTGGACAGATAGTCAATTCATCATTATCTACGTGTCCTCCTACTATGGCGATGGCCACGAAGTCTTTCTCCCCCTCGCTGACAGCCTTAAATATTGCTGTTCTTTCTGCACAGTTTCCGGGTGAATAAGCTGCATTTTCTATATTACAGCCCTTGTATACCTTGCCATTTTTCGTAAGAAGTGCAGCTCCTACCTTAAAATTAGAATATGGAGAGTAAGACATTTCCCTGGCTTCAAGCGCCATTTTTACCAATTCTTTATAATCCATATACACTCCTTATTTTGATCTGATATATGGCTTTCCGTTGGCTGCAGGAGCATCTGCCCGTCCTACAAAGAAGATAAGGGCAAAGATTGTAACTACATAGGGTATCATTGAAATTAGGTTAGGCGATACCATGTTCCCCTGACTAGCAAGTGCTTTGATACCGTTACAGATGCCAAAGATAAGACAGCCCTTAAGTGCGCCCATAGGAGAAAATTTCCCAAAGATTACAGCTGCTATCGCTATAAAGCCCTGCCCCACAATAACAGTAGGCTTAAACTGGCTAACTGTTGCAAGTGTGCAAAATGCTCCACCAAGTCCTGATAAAAATCCTGAAAGGATTACACAGATATATCTTACAAGGTAAACATTGATACCAAGTGATTCACAGGCTACAGGATGTTCCCCACAGGCACGAAGATGAGCTCCAAGCTTAGTCTTATAAAAGACGAAGTTAGCAATGATAGCAAATACAAAAACAAGATATGCCATAGAATATACATTAAGGACATTTGCTCCAAAGCTTCCTGCTTCAAATACATCATTGAACATTTTAGGAAGTCTGTCCTCCAAAGGAATCGCAGGGCTGTCAGTGGAATTGTAAAGTACCATACAGGTAAAGGCAGCAAGTCCAGGTCCTATAAAGTTGATAGCTGTTCCTGCAATGGTTTGGTCAGCATGAAAATGAATGCAAACTACCGCATGGATGAGACCAAATACTGCACCGGCCAGGCCACCAATGATGAATGCCAAGATACCGTTCTTGGTGGTAAGGGCAGCTATTGCTCCGGTAACAGCTCCTATTGTCATCATACCTTCAATGCCGATATTTACTACTCCGCTTCTTTCCGAGAAGCAAGAGCCCAGAGCTGCCAAAAGAAGTGGAGGTGTTGCAATTAAAGCTGCGTTAATCAAAAGACCAAGGTTTTGGATTAGAAAATTCATTATCATGCCTCCTTCTTTTTGGTAACTTTAAGAAACAAGTACTTAAATACGTGTGAAATAGCTATGAAAATAATTACACAGCCCATAATTATACTAATTATCTGAGATGGAACCTGAACCATATTTAGCTTAGAGCCACCAAACTTCATAGCTCCATAGAATAATCCTGCAAATATACAGCCAATAGGATTAGAACTTCCGATAAGAGCTACAGAAATACCCTCAAAGCCATAGCCCTCCTGACCTGCAAACTGTACAAGTCGTCCACTCTGCCCCATAATCTGTACGGCGCCACCAAGTCCTGAAAGTGCTCCGGATATGCAAAGTGCGGTAAGTATTGACTTATTTGCATCTATTCCCGCATAATCAGCAGCATGCTTATTAAATCCTACTGCTTTCAGCCTATAACCAAGTGTGGTCTTCTCTATAATAACCCAAATAGCTATAGCAGTAACTACAGCTATAACTATACCCCAGTTGGCATCAGGGCATTTTATGCTGTCTACCCAAGATGCAGGAAAAAGTATCCTTGCACTGTCTTCAAGGTTCTTTGAAGCCTCGCCTCCTTCTACCTTTACATCTTTAAGGTTAACTACGAAATTAGAGAGGTAAAATGCTATCCAGTTAAACATAATAAATGAGATAACCTCATGAATACCACGCTTTACCTTCATAAGGCCGCATAAGAATGACCAGAAAGCTCCAGCTGCCATTGCGGCTATAATACATAGAGGAACATGGATAACTGCGGGCAGTTTCACAAGAATTCCTACAAGAGTAGCTGCTATGCTTCCAACAACAAACTGCCCTTCAGCACCTATATTAAAGACACCGGTTCTAAAGGAAAATGCTACCGAAAGACCAGTAAGTATGATAGGCGCTGAATAAACCAAAGTATACATCAAAAACTTTGGTTTGCTAAATACACTTGAAATCAGCTTACTATATGCTACTGCCGGGCTTATGCCTGCGATAACTAAGAAGATGGCACCAATAAGGAAACCGATTATAATGGCTATAACGGTATATAGGAAATTGCTTTGTAAAATACTCTTTTTCTTATTCACTCTGCTCACCTCCAGCCATCATATATCCTAGTTCACCTTCTTTTGCCTCTTTTGCCTGCATGCTACCTGCTACTTTACCGCCGCTTATAACAACTATTCTGTCTGAGAGATTCATAATCTCATCAAGCTCGAAAGACACAAGCAAGACTGCTTTCCCTTTATTTCTCTGCTCAACTATATACTTATGCACAAACTCAATAGCTCCAACATCAAGACCTCGGGTAGGGTTAACTGCTATAAGTAAATCCTTATCGTTGGTAACCTCCCTAGCTATTATAACCTTTTGCTGATTGCCTCCTGAAAGGCTTCCGGCAGGATTAGCCTCAGCACCTCTTGGCCTTATATCAAACTTATCCATCATCTTGGTTGCGTGCTCACGTATAACTTTACGGACAAGTATAAATCCTTTTGAATATGGTGCCTCATTGTAATGCTGTAAAATGAGATTATCTTCAATTGAAAACTCAAGGACAAGTCCATGCTTTTGTCTGTCTGCAGGAATGCTTGAAAGACCCTTGTCAAATATTTCACGAGGTGTCTTGTTGAATATGTCTTTTCCATTCATAGTAATTTCACCGGAATCAGCCTTTTTAAGACCGCTTAATATCTCAACCAGCTCTGTCTGTCCATTGCCGTCTACACCGGCAAGTCCTACTATTTCACCTGCTCTTACAGCTATGTCAAAGCCTTTTAGTATCTCTACTCCTCTATAGTCTCTTGCCCTCACATTCTTTACCGATAGCACCTCTGCACCAGGCTCCTGCTCCTTTTTCTCCACCTTAAAATTGACATCACGCCCTACCATAAGGGCTGCAAGCTCAGACTCACTTACTTCGTCAACTTTGACAGTATTGATATATTTTCCCTGGCGGATAATTGTACAGTTATCTGAACAGGCTTTTATTTCTTTAAGCTTATGAGTAATGATTATTATACTCTTACCGTCTTTAGTAAGATTTTTAATAATTACCATAAGTTCATCTATTTCCTGAGGTGTAAGTGATGCTGTAGGCTCATCAAGAATGAGGATATCGGCACCTCTGTAAAGAACCTTAAGTATCTCAACTCTTTGCTGCATTCCCACGGAAATATCTTCAATTTTGGCATCAGGATCAACCTGCATTCCGTATTTTTCAGATATCTCAAGCACATTTTTCTTTGCAAGCTTGTAGTCAATCTTGACACCTTTAACAGGCTCAATACCTAAGACTATGTTTTCTGTAACGGTAAATGGCTGTATTAGCATAAAATGCTGATGTACCATACCTATACCAAGCTCTATGGCGTGTTTGGGACTTGATATATCAACTTTCTCACCCTTAATATAAATCTGTCCGCTTGTAGGTCTGTACATACCGTAGAGTACATTCATTAGGGTACTTTTACCCGCACCGTTCTCACCAAGTATGGAATGAACCTCACCCTTATGCACAGTTAGATTAATGCCATCATTTGCAGTAAAACTTCCGAACTTTTTTACTATGTTCTCCATTTTTACAGCAATGACATTTTCATCAACATGACTTTCACTGCCCACAGCCTTACCTCCCATTTTCTGATATTTTGACTATCATACTCTCAAAATAATGTTTAAGACATAAAACACTGTTTTCAAAATATGATATTATTATCATCTGCAACTACCGCAAAAACCCACGGCAGCTGCAGATATCTACCTAGCTTAACAACGCTGTAGCACTTTAATAACCATGGCTGTAAATAAAAGGTAAAGTGACATCCTAATTAGTCTAACTCGTACTTATCACCATATTCTTTTTCAAATTCAGCCTTTGTGCCAGGAACAACGATTTCACCACTTAATATCTTAGCCTTAACTTCTTCCACCTTCTTAAGTACATCCTCAGAAAGAAGTTTTGTAGTAGGAGCTATGTCTACACCACCCTTTGAAAGGTCATATACAACTTCTCCGCCTTTAAGTGTACCATCTACAAGCTGCTTAACTGAATCATAGACAGCATTGTCTACTCTCTTCATAGCTGATGTGATAACTGTATCAGGAGCTAATGAGCTCTGGTCTGTATCTACACCGATGGCTGATATCTTATTTTCCTGGCAAGCCTGGATAACACCAACACCTGTACCACCTGCTGCGTGGAAGATAACATCTGCTCCATTGGTAATCATAGTTGTTGCACTTGTCTTACCAATAGCAGGGTCTGCAAAGTTATTTGCGTCTATCTGCTGAACTGTTGCCTTAGGATTGGCTGCATATACGCCTGCAAGGTAGCCGTAACCGAACTTGTTCATCATTTCACTTGCCATACCAAGTACAAAACCAACATTGTTTTTCTTTGTAACAAGTCCTGCTACATAACCTACAAGATAAGAAGCCTGCTCCTGCTTGAATGTAAGACAGGTAACGTTTGGAAGTGATGCATTGGAAGCATCATCAATGATGGCGAACTTTTTATCAGGATGTGACTCTGCAGCCTTCTTTGTAGCCTCAGCAAGCTTGAAACCAACGCATACAATAAGGTCATAGTCTTCGTCTACAAAGCTTTCGATGTTACTTGAGTAGTCAGCATCAGTCTTTGACTCAAGGTAGTTAATCTCTACACCAAAATCTTCCTTAGCTCTCTCCATACCCTTCCAAGAAGTCTCGTTGAAAGAGTGGTCATGGATACCGCCCACATCAGTAATAAGGCCAACCTTTAAGTCAGACTTAGCAGTCGTGGTGCTGCCTGACTTAGTTGATGAAGCACTTCCGGCTGCACTTGTAGTACTAGCTGCACTTGTAGTACTAGCTGCACTTGTAGCAGAGGTGGTCTTTGAAGCACTCTTTGTGCTTGCGGAATCCTTTGCCTGTCCGCCGCAAGCTGCTAATGAAAGCACCATAACTGCAGACAGAGCCATTGATAAAAGTCTTTTTTTCATTTCTTTTCTCCTTTTTTAAGAAAGTTTTATGTTATACTGCCTTTTGGCAGCAGTAACCAAATATTAAAAAGTCTTGATTTAACAGTCAAAAATTATACTTATCTCATCATTGTATGGTAGATTAGGTGCTTGACTTATCTTGACTAATCAATAGTCTTATGGCACCTACGGCAGTGGCAATGGCTGCCTCTGTATCGTGTACCTGCTCATTTGGAAGATTTTTCTTAGCTCTTTCCTGATTGGCTACAACAAGAAAACAAGAGCCTACCCTTACCCTAAGGAAGCTTCCTGCAATAAATAATGCCGCGGATTCCATTTCAGAAGCAAGGCAGCCCATTCTAAGCCACGCCTGCCATTTATTTTGAAGCTCATAGCTAACAGGCATAATCTCAGGCTCATGCTGTCCAAAGAAAGAATCCTTACACTGAACTACTCCAACATGGTATCTTTCATTTAGCTCTTTGGCAGAATTTATCATGGCATTCATAACATCAATGTTGGCAACAGCAGGGTACTCTATAGGAGCAAATTCGCGGCTGGTGCCCTCCATACGAATAGCACCGCTTGCAATAACAATATCTCCTCCCATAACCTCATCCTGCATACCTCCACAAGTTCCGACTCTTAAGAAGGTATCGGCTCCGCATTTTGAAAGCTCATCAATTGCAATGGCTGCAGATGGACCTCCTATACCTGTTGATGTAACGCTTACTTTCACACCATCTAAGGTGCCTGTATATGTCACATATTCTCTAACATCAGACACAAGTACGGGATTGTCAAAATGAGCCGCTATCTTCGCACATCTTTTAGGATCTCCGGGAAGAATAACATACCTTCCTACATCACCTTTAGCTAATCCTGTATGATACTGTTTGCCTGAACCCTCAGCATAATCAATCATAGTTTCCTCCAAACAACATTTATTTCTTTGTGAAGTTTGTATAATATTTTTTAATTATTAATTAGATTTTATATTTTTTTCATCAAATAATAAAGGACATTTGTCCTCTTTTAACAGGTATTTGAAATTATTGTGTCAAAATCAATTAATGATATACGCCAAATGGCTATAAATTAACCCATAAAATCAAACAAAGATATCTGGCTGGAGTTAGGAAGTTCACTTATAATACCAAGCTCTGTCATCTTGTCTATTGCAGTCTGAGTAGTGCCTTTTGCTCTTTGTTTAAGGTCGTCTTTTGAAAGAAATTTACCTTTTTTAGCGGCTTCATAGAGGGCATAGGCAGCCTTATCTCCGAGTCCTTCTATGCTTACAAGAGCGGGCATTATCTTATTGTCTATAATTTGAAACTGCTTCGGTTTTGCCCTATATATGTCAATTGGCATGAATTCGAAACCTCTAGCATACATCTCAAGTACAATGTAGGCATCTCCCAGTACATCTTCATCCTTTTTATTTCTATGTCTCTTTTCAACCTTCTTAATATCTTTTATGACGCTTAAAAGCTTTTCTTTACCAAAGCAGAATAAGCCATAGTCAAATGCCTTTGCCCTTATACTAAAAAATGCGGAGTAATAGGCAAGTGGATGATATACCTTGAAATAGGCTATTCTAAAGCCCATCATTACATAGGCTGCAGCATGTGCCTTAGGGAACATGTACTTAATCTTCTTACAAGACCAGATATACCAGTCAGGTACATTATGCTCTATCATTTCCTGTTCCCATTCAGGAGTAAGTCCCTTACCCTTACGTACACTTTCCATAATCTTAAAGGCATGTCCTGGTTCAAGCCCCATGTCTATGAGGTATATCATAATATCATCTCTTGTACAGATTGCAGTCTTTAACTCACATTTTCCCTCTGCGATTAGAGTCTGTGCATTACCTGTCCATACATCGGTTCCGTGAGAAAGACCTGATATACGCACAAGATCTGAAAATGTCTGAGGCTTAGTTTCTCTAAGCATCTGCATAACGAAATCTGTACCAAATTCAGGCACACCAAGGCTTCCTAGGTCATAACCATCTAAGTCCTTCGCTTCTATTTCTAATGCCGTAAGTCCGTTAAAGAGTGAAAGGACATTTTCATCGTCAAGCCTGATACCCTGTGCATTCACTCCTGTAAGGTCCTCAAGCATCCTTATCATAGTAGGATCGTCGTGTCCCAGTATATCTAACTTCAAAAGATTGTGGTCAATTGAGTGATAATCAAAGTGAGTTGTAATTATAGGTGTACTCATATCGTTGGCAGGATGCTGAACAGGTGTAAAGGTATTGATATTTTCTCCAAGAGGAAGAACTACGATTCCTCCGGGATGCTGTCCTGTAGACCTCCGAACCCCTATACAGCCAAGAGAAACTCTTTCTATCTCAGACCTTCGCATAACAATGTTGTCGTGCTCTTCATTGTACTTAAGCACATAGCCGTAGGCCGTCTTATCTGCCACACCTGTAATTGTGCCTGCTCTAAAAGTCTGTCCTTCACCAAAGATAACCTCAGTATAAGCATGTGCCTTTGCCTGGTATTCTCCTGAGAAGTTAAGGTCTATGTCAGGCTCCTTGTCTCCGTTAAAGCCTAGGAAGGTCTCAAAAGGTATGTCGTGTCCGTCCTTTACAAGTGGCTCTCCACAGACAGGACAAGGTTTATCCGGCATATCGCAGCCGCTTCTTCCTGAGTAACTCCTTACTTCCTCAGAGTCAAAGTCAACGAAATGGCAATGTTTGCAGTAATAATGCGCAGATAGTGAATTAACCTCTGTAATTCCTGATAAAAAGGCAACAAATGAAGAGCCTACTGAACCTCTGGAGCCAACCAGGTATCCGTCTTCATTTGACTTCCACACTAGCTTCTGAGCAATTATATACATAACCGCAAAGCCATTTGAAATGATTGAGGTAAGCTCGTGCTCTAGCCTGTCTACTACCTTTTTAGGAAGGTCATTGCCATATATTTCGTGGGCCTTGTCATAGCAGATTCTTCTAAGTTCCTCGTCCGAATTCTCGATGACAGGAGCACATTTGTCAGGCCTTACAGGAGAGATTATTTCAATCATATCTGCTATAAGATTGGTATTGGTAATTACCACCTTTTCTGCCTTATCCTTACCCAAGTATGAGAATTCTTCAAGCATCTCTTCCGTAGTTCTAAGATAGAGAGGTAAAGGCCTGTCTGCATCCTTCATTCCCTTTGACCAGAGAAGATATTTTCTATATATTTCGTCTTCAGGATTTATAAAATGTGCATCACAGGTAGCAACTACGGGCTTGTTATATTTTTCACCAAGGTTTACTATTATTCTATTTATTTCTCTTAAATCTTCTTTGTCTGTAATATCAGGTACTCTGTCATTCTCTAGCATAAAGCTGTTGTTGGCAAGCGGTTGAATTTCAAAATAATCATAGAACTTGGCAATCTCTTCAATCTCATCCTCACCATGCCTTCTAAGAACAGCCTGATAAAGCTCTCCTGCCTCACAGGCTGTACCTAGAATAAGTCCTTCTCTGTACTTCATTAAAAGGCTCTTGGGAATTCTTGGTCTTCTCTGAAAATATGTAAGATGAGACAATGAAACCAGTTTATACAGGTTTATCCTACCTATGTCATTTTTTGCCAGGATAATGATGTGGGATGTGCCCATTTTCTTGATTGTTTCAGCGTCAAACCCCTCTTTTGTATTAAAATTGCTAAGGAGCGAGTTACCAAACCGCTCATCTGCAAGCTCACAGAGTTTGATATATATTTCAGCAGTACAGCCTGCATCGTCAACTGCCCTATGGTGGTGTTCAAGTACAATTCCCAGTCTATCAGCTACTGTATCAAGCTTATAGTTCTTAAGTCCCGGAAGAAGTACCCTTGACATGGTTACTGTATCCGCTATGGTAAACTCTCCCTTAAGTCCAAGTCGCTCCATGTTTTCAAATATAAAGCTGGTATCAAAGGAAGCATTGTGTGCAACTAAAAAACAGCCTTTACAAAATTCTAAAAACTTTGGAAGTACAATATCTATCTCAGGCTCATTTATAACCATTTCCTGAGTAATGCTTGTAAGCTTAGTTATTTCCTCAGGTATACTCTGCTTTGGATTCACAAAGCAGGAGAACTTGCCTATAATCTTACCGTCAGCAACCTTAACTGCGCCTATCTCAATGATTCTGCAGTTCTTAGGTCCAAAGCCTGTAGTTTCTATATCAAAAATAACAGCAGGATCGGTAAACTTCTGTCCCCCATCCATCCTTACAGCAGGAGAAACATCATCTACTACATAGCCTTCCACACCATAAATGAGCTTAAAATCATTCATTTTAAGATTGTCTTTCGCATGAAGAGCATTGGTAAAGCCTTGTACTACACCGTGATCAGTAATAGCAACAGCCTTATGTCCCCAAGCAGACAGGGTTTTAAGCAGTGCACCCGGATCAATTACAGCGTCCATCTCACTCATGTTTGTATGAAGATGAAGCTCAACCCTCTTTTTTTCGCTCTTGTCTATGCGCTTTGATGTAAAATCTTCTGTTTCCTTGATGCCCTCCACCTTACTTAAGGTAAGCTCATTATCAAAAGGATCCATCTGTACATCTGCACTTATTTTAATAAAGGCACCGGGAGAAAGTCTTTTCTTAAGTTCATCCTTTTCTTCCGGAGAAGCCCATATTTTACAGGAAATGCTGTCTGTAAAATCAGTGATTACGATGGAAATAATAAATCTTCCTGTTTTTGTTTCTCTCTCATCAAGCTTAAGAATCCTGCCTCTGACAATGAGACTTCTCTGTTCCTCAGTTATATTCTTAAGCTCCACAGAAGAACCATCAAAGTTCTTACCGTAAATCACAGACGGATCAAGAGGGATTGACTTCTTCTTAAAACCTGTAGGCGCACTTAACCCTTTCTTACCCCTATCTTCTGACATAGGTTTGTTGTTAGCCTTAGGCTTAGAAGTCTGCTCTGCCTGAGGCCTTGTAGCAAGTATTTCCTCTATGGTAAAGCTGTCCTTTTCTTCCTTTTCCTTTTCACTTATCTCTCTAAACTTAAGGTGGATGGAGACTTCCTTGTTATATCTTTTTAGAAATATAAGCTTTAGCCATGCGGATATTTCCTTTAGTTTTTCCCTGATTATGAAATTATCCTCATTTTCTATATATATCGCAGAATCATCAAAATCTATCTTACTTTTATTTAGTATATTGTAGTATATCCTACCCTGTTCATTTAATTCCTCAAGGATACTTGACTTATTTTTTTCAAATATATTTTTGACTGAAAAGCCCGATAAGTCATATCTTTCCTCAATTATTACTGTCTGCTCCTTAGAAGTAAATATCTGACCTTTCAGTGCAGACTGCATAGAAACAATATGACTCCTTTTAAGAGGAGATAAGCCCTTTATTATTACTGTAATTTCCCCTCTTGCCTTTGATACAACTACCTTTTCAACTGATATTTCATTAAAAGCTCTTTCAAGCTCTTCATTTATAACCAGGTTGTTAAAAGCCTCATGAAAATCCATCTTACTTTCCTTCCTTAGCTTTTAATATATCAAGCTCTTCCTTAAGTCCCATAAGAAGCTCAGACTCAGGAAGCCTTTTAATAATTTCTCCTTTTTTAATGATGAGACCTGCGTTTTTGCCCCCGCAGATACCAAGGTCCGCTTCCCTTGCCTCGCCTGGACCGTTTACCACACAGCCCATAACAGCAACCTTTATGTCTAGCTCCATATAGTCCTCAAGCAGTTTATTTACCTTTTCCTCGAGACCTATAAGGTCTATGTTCGTACGTCCACAGGTTGGACAGGAAACTATCTCAGCTCCACCCTTTCTAAGCCCAAGTGCCTTAAGTATCATCTTGGCAGACTTAATCTCTTCTACAGGGTTGCCTGTAAGTGATACCCTGATAGTATCTCCTATACCCTGATATAATATAATCCCTAGTCCTATACCCGACTTGATATTGCCTGAAATAAGTGAGCCTGACTCTGTGATGCCAACATGCAAAGGAATATCGGTCTTCGTTGCAATTAACTCGTGAGCCTTGATACACTCCATCACATTGGATGACTTAATGCTTATTACCAGGTTGTGATAATCCATATCTTCAATCAGCTTAGCATTGTTTAATGCACTTTCTACAAGAGCTTCACTTGTAACCTTGCCATATTTCTCAAGAACTTCCTTTTCAAGAGAACCACTGTTTACACCTACTCTGATAGGTACCTGATACTTTTTAGCTACATCTATCACTGCCCTTAGTTTCTCCTCAGAGCCTATGTTGCCCGGATTTATTCTTATTTTATCAGCTCCGTTTTCCATAGCCGCTATAGCAAGGCGGTAATCAAAGTGGATATCAGCTACTAAAGGAATATTTATAGCCTCTTTAATTTCCTTAAAGGCAAGGGCTGCCTCCATATTAGGAACTGCACATCTAATTATGTCACAGCCCGCCTTTTCAAGCTCTTTAATCTGAGCAACTGTAGCCTTCACATCTTCTGTCTTAGTATTTGTCATTGATTGTATTAAAACAGGATTACCGCCACCGATAACCCTGTTTCCAATCTTTACTACTCTTGTAGTCTTAATTCCATTTTCCATAATTTATCCTATAATTCTTAAAATATCATTGAATAATACTGCAACCATTAGTAACATAAGGAGAACAAAGCCTGCAAAATGAACTCTTCCCTCCTTATCAGGGTCAATTGGCTTGCCTCTTACTGCTTCTATTATGAGGAATACAAGCCGTCCTCCATCAAGAGCAGGGATAGGAAGTAGATTCATAACTCCTAGGTTGGCTGAAATAAGTATGCTTATGCTTGCCATACTAAGGAGGATGACCATAATACCATCATTCTTGCTCTGCTCGTAGGAATTGCCAATCATATTTACTATACCGACAGGACCCGCTATTTCTTTAGGCTTTACTCTTCCTGTTACCATCATTTTAAGAGATTCTATAGTAGTAACTACGACGTACTTGGTCTCGTTTAATGAGTAATATAAGGTGTCTACTACACCTAATTTTTCTCTTGCAGTATTGCTTACAAGTCCCAAAGTATAAGAAGATCCGGCACTTTTAGGTGTAGCAGAAATCTCCTCAGTATTTCCCGTGCCAGCCTTCTTAAGTGTAATCTTTACTTCTTTTCCGTCTAAAGGAGCAGATACAAAGTAATTGTTAAGTTCAGAGCCTGATTTTATTACAGTACCGTCTACAGCGGTAATTACATCACCTGCAGCTGCGCCTGCAGCCTTAAGTACGCTGTCGTCTGTAAGACTATCAATAATCGCCTCACCATCTCCCGGAGAATAGGTAAATCCCAGATAAAACTTTTCTTTTTCCTGAGGCTTTACAGTAAAATCAAGTTTTTCATCTCCTCTTTTTACCTCTATCTTCACGTCCTCACTAGAGAGTGGATGAAATACAAAGTAGCTTGAAACCTCTCTTCCGATATTTATGGAAGTTCCGTTTATTTTAGTAATGACATCTCCTGCCTTAAGTCCTGCCTCTTCAGCGGGATATCCTTTTGTTACGCTAACAATATTGCTCTTATCTACTCCTATCGAGCCAATTACAAAGAGAGACAGTAAAAACGCAAGGATGAAGTTAAATAAAGGTCCTCCGAAAACCGTCCATATCCTTACCCATACTGACTTATTGGCAAAGGCACCTTCATCATCACTTGACTCATCTTCACCTTCCATCATACAGGAACCACCAATTGGAAGGAGCTTTACAGACCACTTTGTACCTGCTGCATCAAAAGAGAAAAGTCTTGGTCCCATACCAAGTGAGAACTCATTTACTTTAATCCCTCCAAGTCTGGCAAAAAAGTAGTGTCCAAATTCATGAATAATTACTACTAATGAAAATATTAAAATAGCCCAAACTATGTTCAAATCGTTCACCTTCCTTACATACTGCTTTCAACACCAAGTAGAATCTCATTTTGGATTCTTTCTATATCATCCACTGTTGGATTTTCTATCTTTATGTGTTTATTCAAGTTTTCTTCTATAATATTAACGATATCTAAATATCTGATTTTTTTCTGTATAAACAATGCCACAGCCACCTCATTTGCTGCATTAAAGACAGTAGGGAGGCTTCCTCCCTCAGTTATAGCCATAAAGGCAAGTCTTAACCCCTTAAACTTCTCCAAATCAGGCTTAATAAAGTCAAGCTTTGATATGGCAAAAAGATCAAGGTAATTGTCCGATACGAATCTTCTCTCAGGGAAGGTAAGTGCATATGATATAGGAAGCTTCATATCAGGTACTCCAAGCTGAGCTATTACGCTTCCGTCATCGAATTCGACAGCTGAGTGTACTATGCTTTGAGGCTGAATCACCACCTCTATTTTATCCGGCTCAGTATCAAAAAGCCATCTTGCCTCACAGACCTCAAGCCCTTTATTTACCATGGTTGACGAGTCAATGGTAACTTTAGCTCCCATCGACCAGTTAGGATGCTTCAATGCCCTCTCAAGAGTCACATCTTTTAACTCTTCCTTAGGAGTATGTAAAAATGGACCACCCGAGGCGGTAAGCAGCAATCTTCTTATCCTATTATCTGCCTTTCCTTGTAAACACTGGAATATAGCACTGTGCTCGCTGTCCACAGGATATATACTAACACCTTTATCTCTAGCAAGCTTCATTATGATATGACCTGCACAAACGAGAGTCTCCTTGTTGGCAAGGGCTATATCTTTACCTGCATTTATAGCCGCTATCGTAGGTCTAATGCCTATCATGCCTACAACAGCTGTAACAACTATGTCAGAGTTCTCGTAAGCTGCTGCTTCAATCAGCCCCTCTACTCCTGTTACTATCTCAGGCATTTTACTGAGTTTCCCCTCAGTAATAGCAACCTCAAGCATACCTTTAAGTTTGCCTGCTTCTATTATATCAAAAATACAGACTAATTCAGGGCAAAATTCTAAAATTTGTGTGAAAATCAGATTAATATTTTTATTCGCGGTAAGTATAGTTACCTTCAAATCTTCATTAAGCCTGACTATGTCAAGCGTCTGTGTTCCAATAGAGCCTGTGGAACCTAAAATAGATATTCTTTTCATTATATCCTTCCTACCAGGTAAAATGAGAGAAAATAAACAATAGGAGCGGTAATTATCATACTATCGTATCTGTCAAGAATGCCTCCATGCCCCGGTATTAAATGCCCATAGTCCTTGATATCATAATTTCTCTTGATTCCTGATGCAGCCAGGTCACCTATCTGAGAGATAACAGAGCCCAGTCCTCCAATTACTGCAAATATCACAATAAGGTTTTCTGATTTTCCTGTATAATTACTCATAATAAGTCCAAATATAACGCCTATAAGTGCAGAACCTAGAACTCCCCCAATTGCGCCTTCCACCGACTTTTTAGGGCTTAGTATAGGTGCCAGCTTATGCTTACCAAAGAGCCTTCCGACAACATATGCACAGGTATCAGAACCCCAAGAGCTTACATAAGCCATCCAGGCAAGCCACTGTCCAAATGCTATGGTCTCACGTGTCTTAAATATAAAAGATATCATAACAGGTATATAAAATATACCAAAAATCGTACTAAATAGCTGATTTGCAGTGTATTTTGGATATTTTATAACAAAGACCAAAAGTGCAGCCACAACTACAATTGAAAATATCATAAGCTCAGGTACTTTAAAATCAATTATAGCATTTGGTCTGGTATCGATATTTATATACCAAGCAAATGCGCCTAAGTATCCTACTGCAGCAAGCGGGGTATCCTCAAATTTCATGACCTTATACAGCTCATATAAACCAATCAATGATATCAAAAATAAGGCAACAAGCAGCAATTGCCCGCCAAAATACATAGTCACAAAGGTGAATATTAAAAGCAGAATTCCACTTATTAGTCTAGTTAGAAACATAGTTTATCCTTTCTTAATACCGCCAAATCTTCTGTCTCTACTACTGTAGAATTCAATGGCTTCTTCTAAATCTTTTTTGCAAAAATCAGGCCACAAAGTATCTGTAAAAAAATACTCAGCATAAGCAAGCTGCCAGATAAGATAGTTAGACAGCCTCTGTTCTCCACTCGTACGTATCATAAGATCGGGATCTGGAATATCAGCAGTATCCAGATTATTGCTTATGGTGTCTTCTGTCAGATTATCTATAATTTCTTTGTAAGTCAAACCTTCTTTTTGTGCAGATGTAAGTATATCCTTAAAAGCTCTTCTAATATCATCTCTTCCACCGTAATTAACGGCAATCTGAAGCTGCAAACCGGTAAAGTCCTTAGATACATCTTCAAGCTTAGCTATCAGCGAGTTAAGTTCATCTGAAAGCCCTGATTTATCGCCAATTATCCTTACCCTCATATTGTTTTTTACAGAGAGCTTCATAGCATCCTTCATATACTTTGCAAGCAACTTCATAAGCTCGTCAACTTCATCCTTTGGACGCTTCCAGTTCTCTGTGGAAAACGCATACATGGTAACATATTTAATACCCAGATCAAATGCAGCCTTACATACAGGCTCAACATTATCACAACCTTTAAGATGGCCAAAGGTTCTAGGTAAGCCTCGTTTCTTTGCCCATCTTCCATTTCCATCAAGTATTATGGCTACATGCCTGGGAATCTTCTCATTTTCACTCATATCATATCCCAAAAAGAGGGCGCGGATAAACCGAACCCCCATTTATTATTATACTGTCATTATTTCTTTTATCTTGTCTTCGGTCATTTTCTCGATTTCATCAGAAAACTTATCTGTTATCTTCTGAATCTCATCTTCAAGCCCTTTGAGATCATCCTCTGTAATCTCGTTAGCCTTTTCCTGCTTTTTGAAGTGATCAACAGCATCTCTTCTGATATTTCTTATTGCTATCTTTGCATTTTCAGCCTTTTTCTTGATATCCTTTGACAGTTCTTTACGTCTATCCTCCGTGAGCTCCGGAAAAACAAGTCTTATAGACTTGCCGTCATTATTAGGAATTACACCAAGGTTGGCCATATTAATCTCTTTCTCAATAGCCTTGATAAGACTTGCTTCCCAAGGCTGAATCTGGATGATTCTTGCCTCAGGAACTGATATGTTGGCAACTGACTGTATAGGTGAAGGCTGTCCGTAATAATCAACCTTTATCTTATCAAGAATATGAGGATTTGCTCTCCCCGCTCTTATAGTAATGTACTCTTCACTAAGATTATTAAGCGTTTTATTCATCTTGTCTTCATACATTTTTGTTGCTTCTGACATAAGTAACCTCCCCGGGTTTATTCTATATTTAGTCTGTATTATACTGTAACCTTTGTACCGTTATTGATTCCGCTTGCAGCGTCAATGATGCTATTTTCTTCATTTAGTCCAAATACCTGCATAGGCATTTTGTTCTCATAGCACATAATTGTGGCGGCCAGATCAATAACAGCAAGTTTTTTATCAAGCACCTCTTCTATACTAATTTCGCTGTATTTCTTAGCGTTTGGATTCGACTTTGGATCACTGTCATAGACACCGTCAATTGCTTTTGCAAGTAAAATTGTGTCTGCCTCAATCTCCACGGCCCTAAGCACAGCTCCTGTATCTGTAGAAAAATACGGATGTCCTGTACCCCCTGCAAAGAATACAACCATACCTTTTCCAAAGTATTTAAGTGCTCTATCTTTTGAAAAGAGCTTAGTCATATTGCCACACTCAAAAGGAGTGAGAATAGAAGTCTTCATACCTACATATCTGAATATATCAGACACATAGATACAGTTCATAACAGTAGCAAGCATCCCTATCTGGTCAGCCTTAGTCCTGTCAATCGTATTGCTGGTACGGCCTCTCCAAAAATTGCCTCCACCAATAACAACTCCTACCTGTGTTCCGTTATCAACCAGCACTTTTACCTGCTTTGCAACTCTTATGCAGGTATCTTCATCAAAACCCGTCTTTTTGTCACCTGCAAGAGCTTCGCCTGATAACTTTAGCAATACTCTTTTATATCTATCCATTAAGCGTCAACCTCATCACCAAAGAAAGAATCAATATCAACTGATGCATAAGGAAGTGCACAGAAACCATCAATAACTGCACCACTGTTAATCTGGATTCCCTTAGAGCTGATATTACCTTTGATTACAGCTGTAGAATCAACAACAACAGGACCATTTACATCTAAGTTGCCCTTAACTGCACCTGCAACTACACAGGAAGAAGCAGCAATATCGCCGATAACTACAGTACCTGCAGCAATCTTAACACAGCCCTTACTTGTAATCCCACCGTCAAGCTTGTTAGTATGTAAATATACCTCAGCAGCTGAAGATTTACCCTTAACGGCACCTGAGATTGAAAGCTTGCCAAGACAGCTTATATCTCCGTTAACAGTACCATATACATCTAAAGAACCGTCAGAAACAATGCTTCCCTGTATAACAGTTCCCTTTGATATAACAGTTGTGCTTCCATCAGCTTCAGCAAACTCACCCGGATGGCTCTCAACAGTGACAGTATCTGCTCCAATGTCACCTGTATAAAGGTTATTCTCTGTAGTCTTGAAAGTCTCTTCTTCATCTGTTGTTTCAGGCTCACTCTCTTCTACATACGCAGTCTCCTGATATTCAGGCACAGAATATACATTATCTTCGGCAGCCACTTCTTCGCTTTCAAGATTTAAGCTATCCTCATCCTGCATCTTTTCAATCATATCATCATCCACACCAAGTGCGTCTTCTTCAGAAAGGTTAAACTCATCAAAATCATCAGAACTACTGCCACTTAAAGTGTCAACCATCTGATTGTCATCATTCTCAAAGTCTCCCATAACTCCAACATCTTCCTTTAAATCCTTAAAAAAACTCATAACATACCTCCATTTATTTTATTTTGTATTTTGGATTCACTCTGTGGTGAACAGGTTTTGTGTTCTTTGTAATCTTGGCAAATCTATATCCTTCTCTTTTTAGAAGCTCAATGATTCTTGGCAGTGCCTTTAATGTATTTACTTTATCCTGTGAATCGTGCAGGAGTACAATCTTATCTGTATTACTTCCTGCATACATCGCTATCGCATTGTATATTGCATTGGCAGATGGTGGCGGATATGCGGCATCGGTACCTCCAAGATTCCAGTCAAAATACTGATATCCTGCTGACCTAATCCACTTTATGACTTTATGCATATTTATCTTTGCTACTCCATTACTGCTTCCGCCGGGAAATCTGTATATCTTGGAATCAATTCCGGTGTATTTTTTGACTATATCCCTGATAGCATATACATCTTTCTTAAATGAATCAAGACTAGCATATACAAGTTTATAGTTGTGAGTTAAAGAGTGAAGCCCGATGTTATGTCCTCTTTTAACTATTTCTTTATACCTTCTAATTGATGCCTTATCTGTTCTTCCTACTACAAAAAACGTAGCTTTTATCTTGTATCTATCAAGGATATCTAAGACTTTATCGGTATTAACGCTTGGACCATCATCAAAAGTTAAATATGCTGTTTTTTGATGTATCTTTTTCTTTGTTTTATTTGTAGCTTTCTTTTTTGCTTTTCCACTCTTAATGGCACTAAAGGTGCGGTTAGCTGCTATAGCTGTGTCCGGTGACACAAAGTCAGTAATTAGAAAATTAAAAACAAAAGCTGATACAATTACAAACAACAAAGCTGATAAGCAGGAAATTATATTTCCGGCCTTCTCGTCGTGTCTCACTACTCTTTCTCCTTTAACTAAACTTCCTTATTCTATGATGTACTACAGGAGTAGTTTCATCTATAGGCAATATAAGGTAGTTCTCTTTTTTTAAGCTTTTTATGATTTTCGGTAAAGCTCTAACCGTAGTTCCTCTAGCCAGCGAGTCATGCATAAGGACTACAGAGTTTTTCATACTATGAACACCAGCCATGACATTATTATACAATACTTTGTCAGACAAAGATACTCGCACAGCATCACCACTCATCACATTCCAATCTACATACTCAACGCCCTCATCTTTAAGAAATTTTATAGGTAAACTCATATCAATCTTTGATACAGAATTACTGCTTCCACCCGGGAAACGGTAATATTTACATCGTACTCCTGTAGTATTGTAAATGAGATCACTTATAGCATAATAATCTTTCTTAAAATTCTTTAGAGAGGCATATATCAACCCATAGTTGTGGGTATACGAATGCATTGCAATCGTGTGGCCATCATTTACTATTTTTTTGTACATCAAAAGAGACTTCTTATCGGTCCTTCCAATGACAAAAAAAGTAGCTTTAATATCATTTTTCTTTAGTATTTTGAGAACATCTTCCGTATTTTCAGAAGGTCCGTCATCAAAAGTAAGATAAACCCTTCCTCTTGCTGTCCTTATTCTTTCTTCCTCTTCTGCTTTAAGCATAAGAGCTTTTCTCTTATCGGCTTCACTCTGGGCAAATCTAAACATAGATGTCATCATCTCTGTTTCAAAATTCCTCTTTTGCGCAACCAGGATACGCTCTATTTTAAGCTGTCTGATTCTATCAATCTCATCGCTTAATTTGTTGTATTTTACAAACAATACAACACATAAAACAGTTGGTATAAGAAGCAGGACAACAACAATCAAAATTAAAAGCTTCTTAATTTTTTTACTATTTTCGTCTTTATTGTCCTTATCCATCAAACCTAACTCCTAAACAAAAATGGTATCATCTCATTGTATCATATTTAATATAAAATATCTACAAATATATTTACCAATTCTTTATTTATATTATTACTTAAACTAATATTTATATCGTCGTCTGCATCAGGCTCTCCACAGATATCAACGCCCATAATTCTAAAGTTATCTCTTAAACACTTTAGTTCTTTTATAAGTGTCGATACCGGCATAATGCCCTGATCCCAGTCAGATATAAATTCATTTTCAGAAATCACATCCTTATCTACCGAAATGTAGATAGGAAGGTCATTTCCCAAGGAAACTTCATTTATACTGTCTGCAAAAATAACTCTTTCATCCTTATTAAACTCGCAAGCCTCTATGTACTTACTGTTTGCACCAATAACGATTATCTTTTTAAGATAATCAAGGCTTTCATAAGCATCAGCTATCCAAGAACCACAGGACAATATGTTGCCAAAGGCCGAAAACTGCATATCCGTATGGTTATCATATACCACGAGATTGTAGGGTTCATTAATCAAATCAAGGTAAACCCTGCTTAAGTGGTGATAATTACCGGAGTCGAGTAGGTGGATGGAAGAAAGGATTGACCTCTCTTTTATTTCCTCAAGAAGGTGTTTTCTTGATTCATCATCCATATATCCCCTTACTCCGCATAAAGTCTTGTCATCAAATATTCTATAAGGGTAAGCCTTATAAAAGTCCTGATTCTCATAGATTCCTGTAAAATTATGCAGATAAAGCATTAGTCTGCCCTTCCTGCACCATCGCCTATCTCAGCTTCGTATATCTCAGCATCGATACCTGTAGCCTCTTTATACTTTGAAATGACTACTTTCTTGAAATTCTCTATTGCATCGTTTTTAACTATACTGACTGTACAGCCACCAAAACCACCGCCTGTTATTCTTGAGCCAATCACCCCAGGTATATTCCAAGCAATCTCGACCAACTTGTCAACCTCTGGGCAAGATACCTCATAATCATCTCTTAGCGATATATGTGAAGCATTCATAAGCTTTCCGAAGGTCTCTATATCGTTATTTTTAAGAGCATTTACGGCCTTTATTGTTCGCTGATTTTCATAAACTGCGTGCTTTGCTCTTTTTCTCTGAACCTCATCGGTTATAAGATATTGGTTCTCTTCAAATTCTTCCTCTGTTAAGTCGCCAAGTCCGGAGATATTAAGCTTGGTCTGAAGCGCCTTAAGTGCAGCTGTACTTTCATTTCTTCTGTCATTATAGGCAGAGTCTACCAAGCTATGCTTTACATGGCTGTTTGTGATAAGCACCTTTGCGTCTTTTAGCTTCACGGGTGCATATTCATAGGACAAATCCGCTGTATCTAAGAATATGGCATTGTCTTTTTTTCCCATGGCCACTGCAAACTGATCCATGATCCCACAGTTCATACCGTTGAACTGGTTTTCTGAAATCTGTCCTATCTTTGCTATCTCTACCATGTCGATGTCAATATCGTACATATATTTAAGAGCTGTACCCATAAGGACTTCTATGGATGCGGAAGATGAAAGCCCCGCACCAGATGGAATATTGCCAAGCATAGCAAGGTCAAAGCCCTTATCAATCTTATATCCTTTACCTAAGAACGCCCAAACCACTCCTATCAGGTAGTTAGCCCAGCCGTTCTTTTTCTGATATGAAAGTTCAGGAAGCTCCACAGTTGTAACCTCAGCATTGTTAAAGTTTAATGAAACAAAGTTCATCTTATTGTCATCTCGTTTCCTTACAAGGGCATAGGTTCCCATAGTAAGGGCACAAGGAAATACATGCCCGCCGTTATAATCAGTATGCTCGCCAATCAGATTCACACGTCCCGGTGAAAAGAAAAGCTCTGCCCCTTTGGTATCTCCATAATATTTCTTAAATCCTTCATAAAGTCTGTCCTTCATACCATTCTCCTTTAATACTCTATAAAGACACTAAGTAAAAACTACTTTCCTGATTTCTTCTCGGTTTTGACTGCACCATCCGAAGCGCTTGCAGCTTTGTTAGTGTCTACTGCCGCTCCTGAAGTAATAGCACTGCTTGACGCATTAGCGCTTTGATAAATCTGTCCCGCAAAGGTGAAGCCATCAGTATAACCATTATTATAACCGTTTTTGTTACCGGAGTAATATCCTACCGCACCCGCCAAGACAACAGCACCAACAACACAGGCACATCCAATAAGTGTTTTTATACGTTTTTCTTTCTTAAGGCTAACCTTTCTACCTGCTTTTTCCTTTTTATACTTTTCAACTTTTTCCTTACTCATAACTAACTCCTTTATTTGTTTTATTATTTATTACAACTTAATTCCCTTTAATAAATCAGCAAAGCTGGTTGTTGGTGAGTCGCCTGTACTATATTCTACAGGAGTAGAGTCTACATCTTCAGAAGCTTCGCTTTCAGCAGCTCTTGTCATACTAAGACTTAGTTTACCATCTTTAATCTCAGTAATCATTACCTTTACTTCATCATTTTCACTAACCACTTCTTTAGGATGTTTTATTCTTCTTTCAGACATCTGTGAGATGTGAACAAGTCCTGAAAGTCCATCAGGCAGTCTTACAAAGGCTCCATAGCTCTCAAGTCTTTCTATTTTTCCGGTAACTACTGTTCCTATAGCTATCTTAGACATTTTTTCTTCTGTCTTTTTTGCTTCTTCTTCTCTTAGCACGCTTTTGGCTGAAAGAATCAGCTTTCTATCATCTTCGTCTACTTCTATTATTCTTACGGAAATATGCTTACCAACAAAGCTCTCTGTATCTTCGACATAGTCTAGCGCCAGTCCCGAAGCAGGTATAAATGCCCTTATGCCTTTCAGATAGGTAACAGCTCCTCCCTTAACTGCTTCAGTAATCTTTACATTAAATACCTGACCGTTTTCTTTAGCCTCTTCGAGGAAATCCCAAGCCAGTATGTTATCTGCACGTTTTATAGAAAGAAGCACCTGCCCTATACCGTTGTCAGGTGAAATAACCATGGCATTTACTACATCTCCCACTGCTATATCTGTCTTAATAGAAAACTTAGGGTCATTACTAAGTTCATCTATAGGAACAATTCCTTCAGCATAGGAACCAAGGTCTACAGTAACTTCCGTATCTCCTATTCCAATGACGGGACCTTTGACCATATCACCGTTTTTAAGCCTATGGAATGACTTTTCGAGTTCATCCAAATAATCATCCATACTCTCCATCTTCTCATTATCCGACATTTATCTTCTCCTTATCAATATAAAATCTTGCCAAGTGCAACCTTCATAAGATGAGCACCGTAAGATGATTTCCCGTATTTATCAGCACTTTCTAGCAGCTTTTCCCTGCTTATCCAACCGTTTTTATAAGCTATTTCTTCTATAGCAGAAATCATTACTCCCTGCCTTTTCTCAATAACTTTAACAAATTCTGTTGCATCCGAAAGCGCATCCACAGTACCTGTATCAAGCCACGCATAGCCTCTTCCAAGGGTAATTACATTAAGTCTTTCTTCTTCAAGGTAGATTCTGTTTAAGTCTGTAATTTCAAGCTCACCTCTTTTTGACGGTTTAAGCGACTTAGCATATTTTACCACTGAATTATCATAAAAATAAAGACCTGTCACACAATAATTTGATTTAGGATGTTCAGGCTTTTCTTCGATGGATACGGCTTCACCCTTATCATTAAATTCAACAATTCCAAATCTCTCAGGATCATCCACATAGTATCCAAACACGGCAGCACCATGTTCAGTACAGTCTACTGCCTTCTTAAGGTTTAATGATAAACCGTTACCGTAGAAAATATTATCACCCAAAATCATTGCGACACTGTCTTTTCCTATAAATTCTTCACCTATAATAAAAGCTTCAGCAAGTCCATTTGGCTTTTCCTGAATCTTATATGACAACCTAATACCATATTCTGAACCATCACCCAAGAGTTTCTCAAAGTTAGGTAAGTCTCTAGGAGTTGATATAATCAAAATGTCTCTTATCCCTGCGAGCATAAGCGTGGATAAAGGATAAAATATCATCGGTTTATCATAAACAGGTAAGAGCTGTTTGCTTGTAACCTCTGTAAGTGGATACAGCCTTGTGCCTGAACCACCGGCCAGAATAATACCTTTCATAAATTCCCCCAAAAATAGTTTTTTTATTTTGCAAAACTTTCCTATACAGTATAAGCCATAACTTACTATTTGACAAGGAGTTAACAGGCTTCAAAAGCATTAATTAAATGTTCAAGTCTGTTATCTCCGTATATCCCCACTACGTCAAACCTGCATTTTGCATCCATTGGTATATTATGCTCACTCATGTAAAAAAGCAGGGTTTTATATATTTTCCTCTGCTTTGTATAATTTACCGCACTAAATGGGCTTCCAAATCTGTCTGAACTTCTGTACTTGACCTCTACAGCCACCAAATAGCCATCAGGACTTTTTGCAACTATGTCTATTTCGCCTGTTCGTCTAAGATAGTTCTTTTCTAAAACGGTATATCCTTTAGATAGCAGATAGTCTACTGCCTTGTTTTCCTGTTCTTTTCCAAGTATACGTTTGTTGATATTATCACTTCCTATCTCTCTTTTCAGCAACTGCTGACTTAATTCTATCCATTTTATCCACAAAAAGCAGAACCTGGGCCACTACTTCATAGAGCTCAGGAGGAATATTCTCACCGATTTCAAGCTGAGATAAAGATTTCGCAAGCTTTTCGTCTTCATACTGCGGTATATCACTCTTTTTTGACTCAGCAATTATTTTCTCAGCCAAAGCTCCTTTTCCAGCCGCGATTACATAAGGCGCATCTCCGCTTTCTGTATCGTACGCAAGGGCCACAGCGGTTTTTACATCTTTTTTCTTTTCCATGTTTACTCCTAATTATGTACAAAGGTTCTCCTGTGTATAGGAGAAATTCCAAATTCTTTTATTCCGTTTATATGCTTTTTAGAGCCATAACCCTTGTTTGATGCAAAATCATACATTGGATATTTTATATCCATTTCCTTCATGTACCTGTCTCTTACAACCTTTGCAACTATGCTGGCTGCAGCTATTGAGAGACATTTTGCATCTCCTCCAACCAGGGCATGCTGTGTTATATCAAGGCCCGGTATCTTCTTATTGCCATCTACTAAAACTATGTCAGGCTTAACATTTAACTCCGATACAGCCTGCCTCATGGCTTCAAAGGTCGATTCCAGAATGTTGATTTCATCTATTCTGCTATTGTCTACACTGCCAAAGCCGACACTGATAGCCTCACACATGATATGGTTGAAGAGCTCTTCTCTCTTAGTTTCAGTAAGTTTCTTAGAATCATTTACATAAGGGATGATTAGGTCTTTGGGAAATACTACAGCAGCCGCAACCACAGGTCCTGCAAGCGGTCCCCTGCCTACCTCATCAACACCACAAATGTATCCGTGTTCACAAAATTGCCTTTCAAACTTTGACATCGAATTGATTCTCATTATTTCAAGTTCGTAATCTGCAAGCATCTTCCTTGCCTTCTCGACAAGCTTTTTTACACCACTTCTCTCATCTAAACTATAGTTAGTAACAAATTCACCCAAGTTATGAATGCCACATCTTGCACATTCATCCCTAATCTCCGAAATATTTTTCATTAATTAACACTCCCAAACTTTGAAATAGGGAAAATCCTAAGCCATACTCTTCCGATTATGTATTTACCTTTTACAACCCCAACCTGTTCATATCTGGAATCGTAGCTGTTGTTCCTATTATCGCCTAAGACAAAGTATTCGTCTTCCCCTAACGTTATTTCATTTTCAGCAATACCTGCATAAGTCATCTTATCATTTATAAGAGGATCATCATTTAGTAAACTCCCATTGATATATACATGCCCGTCATTTATCTTAATCCTGTCACCCGGGAGGCCTATAATCCTTTTTATATATAAGGCAGACTCATTATAATCAAAAACAATTACGTCAAACCTTTTTAAATCACCTATTTTATAAAAGATTTTATCTATCAGTAAAGTATCGGAACCCTGCAAAGTAGGGTTCATAGATGTACCGCTGACTATGGTTTCTTCAACTATATATGCATTGACAATTCTTACAAAAATCAAAGCAAACAGTATAATTGCTACTATTTTAGTATACACCCTTAGTCCCGCTTCATCATTGTTGGTTTCTTTAGTTACAACAATAGTTTCAACCTTTGTTTCTTTAGGGCTTTCCTTTCTATGTGAATAACCTCTAAAATCCAGCTTGTCTACTTCCTCGAGTTCATAGTATCTTTGTATATCCTTACAAAAATCCAAACTGTCTTCGATCAAATCCTTGTTCTGATCATATTTGTTATCAGCCATTTAGCTATTCTCCTACATTTTCGAGGGTTATTTTACCTAGTCTTCCGTTTTTAAAATCATCAAGAATTAGCTTAGAAGCCTTATCAGTATCTGTTTCGCCGCCTTTTTTAAGCAAGGCTCTTCTTTCTGCCACTGCTTCAAGAGTTTTCACGGCAAAATCAATCTTATTTTCAGTTTTTTCACAGTTATCAAATCCATAGTAAGAAGCTATCAGTCCTTCGTAATTATCCTCAAGCTCCGTTATGAGGTTAAGTACAAGCTCCATTTTTTCAATTACCTCATCTTTTATAGAGCCTATAAAGGCAAGGTGCTCAGCAGTCTTCCTATCCTCAAACTTTGGCCAAAGTATGCCGGGAGTGTCAAGAAGCTCCACCTGTTTATTAAGTCTTATCCACTGCTTACCCTTTGTGACGCCCGGCTTATTGCCTGTTTTTGTAACCGCTCTTCCTGCGAATGAATTGATAAAGGTGGACTTGCCAACATTGGGAATCCCACCTACAATGGCTCTTACAGGGCGGTTAAGTATTCCCCTCGCCCTATCTCTTGCCATCTTAGCTTCGGCTGCCTTAGCTATGGCATCCTTCACCTGCTTCATACCACTACCGCTTCTTGAATTAAGCTTAACTGCAATCATACCTTCATCGGTAAAATGTTTAACCCAGTTTTCTGTCTCTCTATCATCCGCCATATCAGCCTTGTTAAGAATAATAACTCTTGACTTTCCTGCCGCAAGACTGTCTATATCAGGATTTCTGGAACTTATAGGTATGCGTGCATCCACAAGTTCAATAACTATATCTATTAGTTTAATGTCCTCTTTCATCTGACGAACTGCCTTCGTCATATGACCGGGATACCAGTGTAAATCAGGCATATCTATCCTCCATATTATTAATCGGCTAAATTTAAGCTGTCCACAAGAGTAAATGGCTTTTCTGTTGCAACAGCTTTTCCGAGTATCTCATTTTTAAGTACATTGCCCACACTTGCAAATCGGCTGTCTTCACTATCATTTCTATTATCTCCGAGTACAAAGTACTCGTTATCATCCAGTTTAATGCCTTCCTCTGCAAGACCTGCATTTTCTATGGTCTCTGTCTTTACCTTTTCTTTTAAGGCTTCATCGTTTATGTATATTATTCCGTTTTTAATCTTAACTGTCTCACCGGGAAGTCCTATAACCCTCTTTATTTCATAGTAACTATGCTCTCTGTTACTTTGTTTATAAACTATTACATCGTTTCTCTTAGGAGATTTCAGATAATACTCTATCTTGTTGACGATTACCACCTGACCTTCCATAAGAGTAGGCTCCATGGAAACTCCTGCAACTGCAGTCTTTACAAATACATTAGTTGTTATAAAGTAAGAGGCTGTAATAGTTAATACAATAAGTAACAGCCATACAATTATCTCTTTAATTATCTTTTTCACTGTTGGCGTCGTCTCGATACGAGCCTTTTTATGAAAATAAGATTTTCTAGCCATATATTTTCCTTCCAATTACGCCAGGTTACTAAACTCCGATTCTATGATACAATAAAAAAGGAACAACTGCAAGTAGTTGCTCCTTTTGATTACGCTCTGTTCGATTAGAACAATTATACCTCTTTAAGCTTAGCTGACTTACCAACTCTTCCACGAAGGAATGTAAGTTTAGCTCTTCTTACCTTACCGTGACGAACAACTTCGATTCTGTCAACGTTTGGAGAATGTACAGGCCAGGTTCTTTCTACACCGACACCGCCAGAAAGCTTTCTAACTGTGAAAGTTTCTCTTGAGCCGCCACCCTGTCTCTTAAGTACAGTTCCTTCGAAGATCTGAATTCTTTCTCTCTGACCTTCCTTTACCTTTGCGTGAACTTTAACAGTATCACCTACTCTGAATTCATCCACGTTTGATTTGAGCTGTTCTTTTTCAATCTCTCTGATTAATTCGTTCATTTCTATTCTCCTTTTATCATAGATGTTCTTAGCACTCTCACTATGAGGCGTCAGAGGACCATCCGAATTACATAACAATTTACTTTAACATAATTTTATCAATAAATCAAGACTTATTTTTATATTAACACTCAGCACCACCTACACCACTTATGTCCTCTTTGTTTTCAGCAATTGCACTTATCGCAGCTTCAAGTCCTCTCACAATGTCATTAAGTGGCATGGAAGGCTTATCAGGCTTATCTACTGTCTGCTCTGGTATATACGGAACATGGATGAAGCCCCCCTTCATTCCCTTATATGTTTTATCGATATAATATAACACTCCATACATCAAGTGATTGCACACATAGGTGCCAGCAGAATTGGAAAGGCTTGATGTTAATCCTGCTTTTTTTATAGCTTCAACCATAGCTTTTACAGGAAGGTTGGAAAAGTATGCATTTTCTCCGTCGAGGTAAATAGTTCTGTCTATAGGCTGATTACCTTCATTATCTGGTATTCTAGCATCATCTATATTGATTGCAATTCTTTCAGGGGTGATTTCCTCTCTTCCTCCTGCTTGACCTATACAGAGCACAAAGTCAGGCTTTTCTTTTTCCATAGTATCTATTACAGTTTTAACTGACTTATTAAATACAGTTGGAACTTCAAGCTTAATTATATCCAGATTAGCTATCTTATCTCTAACCTGTTTTACAGCTTCCAGAGCAGGATTAATGCTTTCTCCTCCAAATGGTGTAAAGGCTGTGAGTAATAGTTTCATGGGAACCTCCATATTTCAACATTGATTATTCAGGCAGCTTAGTTTTCTTAGGTAAAGTATGTGTTCTTATGTACTCCTCATAAAGCTCAGGCCTGCGCTCCTTAGTTCTTTTAAGTGCTTCTTCAAGCTTCCACTGTTCTATTTTGGCCTGATGGCCTGAAAGAAGGATCTCAGGAACTCTCATATCCATATACACCTCAGGTCTGGTATATTGTGGGTGTTCAAGGAGACCGTCTGTAAATGATTCTCCCACAGCAGATTCAGTATTGTTAAGCACACCCGGCACCAGCCTTGATATGGCATCTATCATAATAACAGCGGGAAGCTCTCCTCCAGTGAGTACATAGTCACCAATCGAAATAAAATCGGTACAAACCAGTTCCAAGGCTCTCTCATCAACCCCTTCATAATGCCCGCAAAGGAATACAAGTTCATCTTCTTTCGCAAGCTCTACCGCTATTTTCTGCGTAAAGGTTCTTCCCTGTGGGGTTACATAGATAGTTCTGGGCTTGTGGCCGATTTTTTCAGAAATAGCATTATGACAGCGGTGAATTGGCTCTACCTGCATAAGCATACCAGCTCCACCGCTATAGCAGTAGTCGTCCACCTTATTATGCTTATCAAGGGTGTAATCCCTGATATTTACAGCATTTACACTGATGAGTCCCTTGTTTATGGCACGGCCTAAAATGCTTTCCCCTACGATATTATTTATCATTTCAGGAAAAAGTGTCATTACATGGAAATTCATAATACCCCCTTAGTCAAGCAAGCCCTTCATAATATGTACCTTAACAAAGCCTTCTTCAGTATTGATTTCAAGCACACACTCAGGTATATGAGGAAGGCAGAATTCTTTAAGTTCACTATGAGCTTCATTAGGCTTTACTACTATCACCTTATTGGCACCTGTATCCATTACCTCAGATACTGTCCCATACTCTTCACCAGTATCAGAGGTCACCTTACAGCCTATTACATCCGATACATAGTGTTCACCCTCAGCTAAAGGAAGCGCATCCTCTCTTGCAACCAAAAGATCCATTCCCTTGTATTTTGCTATCAGGTCAACATTATCAATACCCTTAAAGGTAACTATAGGAGTATTCTTGAAGTACTTCACATTGTCTACTTCCACCTCAAGCATCCCACTCCCTTTTATAGCTCCTTTCCCTGAACCAAGGTCAATAAAGGCTCTTTTTAGGCTGTCAAACCTATCTGTATCATCCGTTGTTGGAAATACCTTAATCCCACCTGTAAGTCCATGTGTACTTGTAAGTACTCCTACTCTAAAATAATTTTCCATTATATCCTCATTTCAATAAAAAAGAGGAAGGATTACTCCTCCCCCATTGTCATCATTTTATTTCAACGGTGACTTTCTTATCATCCCTTGTGGCAGCAGCCTTAACAACAGTCCTTATAGACTTTGCAATTCTACCCTGCTTGCCAATAACCTTACCCATATCACTTTCAGCAACATGAAGATGAAGAATAGTTTCTCCATTCTCCTCTGTCTGTGTAACTGTGACTTCATCAGGATGATCAACAAGGGCCATAGCAATAACCTTTACTAATTCATTCATGATGACTACCTCCGATGATTACTCAGTTATACCAGCTTTCTTTAAGAGCTTAGCTACAACCTCTGTAGGCTTAGCACCATTAGCAATCCACTTCTTAGCCTCTTCAGCATTGATATTGATTGCACTTGGCTCCTTATTTGGATCATAAGTTCCTACCTGAGCAATGAAGTTACCGTGCTGAGCAACTCTCTCATCAGCAACCACTACTCTATAGAAAGGATGTCTCTTATATCCCATTCTCATCAATCTAATCTTTACCATTTTTCTTTCCTCCTATGTGTTTGTTTTAATTTTTGATACTTGTATCATATATGAAAATGCATAGCATTAACACCTAATTAAAGTCCGAAAGGCAGACCGAACTTCTTCTTTCCCTTACCCTTCATCATTCCGGACATCTGCTTCATAACCTTTTTCATCTGTTCCATCTGCTTGACAAGCTTATTTACCTCAGCTACATCAACTCCGGCTCCCTTAGCAATTCTGTGCTTTCTGGAAGGATTAAGGAGATTAGGATTCCCTCTTTCAGCCTTAGTCATTGAAAAAATAATTGCTTTAACCTTGTCTAAGGCTCCTTCATCAACAGCCGCATCATCAAGCTTTCCACCAAGGCCTCCAGGCATCATACCAAGAATGTCCTTAATGCTTCCAAGCTTTTGGATTTGCTCAAACTGTGAGAGCATATCGTTAAAGTCAAACTCGGCTTTCTTGAATTTTTGCTCAAGTTCCTTGGCTTTCTCAGCATCAAGGGCACTTTGAGCCTTGTCAATGAGGGTGAGTATATCTCCCATTCCGAGTATCCTGTTAGCCATTCTATCAGGATAAAACTGTTCAAGATCTGTTAGTTTCTCTCCCATTCCTGCATATAGAATAGGTTTTCCTGTCACACTTCTTATGGAAAGAGCCGCACCACCTCTGGTATCACCATCAAGCTTAGTAAGCACAACTCCATCAAGCCCAATCTTGGAGTCAAAGGTTGTTGCGACATTGACAGCTTCCTGACCTGTCATTGCATCCACTACAAGAAGTGTCTGCGTAACCTCAACCGCTTCTTTTATATCTACAAGCTCCTGCATCATATCTTCATCTATCTGAAGTCGTCCTGCAGTATCAAGAAATATCATATTGTAGCCATTGCTCTTAGCGTGTTCTAATGCCGCCTTAGCAATGTTTGGCGGCTTGTGGCCGTCACCCATAGTAAATACCGGAACTCCAACCTTCTCACCATTTACCTGAAGCTGCTTTATCGCAGCAGGTCTGTATACATCACAGGCAACAAGCAAAGGCTTTCTTGTACCTTTGAACTTCGCAGCAAGTTTTGCTGTGGTAGTTGTCTTACCTGCACCCTGAAGACCACACATCATTATGACTGTAATTTCCTGAGTTGGTTTTAAGGTAAGTTCAGTTTTCTCAGAACCAAGAAGGGCTGTCATTTCTTCATTTACTATCTTTATAACCATCTGACCGGGTGTTAAGGAGTTCATAACATCCTGTCCTATTGCTCTTTCTTCAACGGTCTTGATAAAGTTCTTAGCAACCTTAAAGTTAACATCCGCTTCAAGCAGAGCAATCTTTACTTCTTTAAGGGCAGCTTTGACATCATTTTCATTTAGCTTACCCTTGCCGCGTAAGTTCTTAAAAACCTTTGTCAGCTTCTCTGTTAAACTGTCAAATGCCATAGCTCCTCCTTCTAGAATATATTGTAAAGTCTGTCAAGATCTATCCTTACATTTTCTTTAAGCTTCTCGTCTGTAGATTTGCTTATTGTTTCTTTAAGCATATCCAAGGTAACGGATATTTCTTCGGATTTTTTAATTAGTCCCAGTTTATTATCAAACTCTTCCAGCTGTTTGATACTTCGTTTAAGATTATCGTGTACTCCCTGCCTTGATATACCTTCCGTTTCAGCTATTTCTGAAAGAGACAGGTCTTCATGTACATAGGCTTCAAGGAGTTTGCTTGAACCCTCCTTTAATAGCACACCATAATAATCATATAGCTCAGAAACTCTAAGTCTCTCGTCAAGTATATCTGCTTTCTTTTCCATAATAAACTCACCATCTTTTTAATCCTTAGGTATTGTAGCAGAAGAAAAAAGAGATGTCAAGTTTTTTTCTTGACATCATAAAAATATTATTATAATACCTTTTCACTTTCTAGATATATTTTAATAACATCTATAAATTCTTTAGCACGTACTATCTGCTTTTCGGCCTCCTCTTTAGATGCAATAAAGAAATCCAAATAATCTGCCTTTTCTCTGTTTTCTGAAGCCATTCTTATAATTTTAGATAGTTCTTTTGAAAATACACCATCTTTTACATAATTTTGATTAAAATATGCTATTACACCACTATGTTTACTACTATCAAATCCACTCAACGCATTAACAGCCCTTATAGCGTGAAATATAGCATAATATGCTCTATTTAATGTATTTTTATATCGTTCATTTTCATACATTATTTTAGCATCCGAAAGTGCTTCTAGGCTTGTTTCAAAACGGTACTTTGATAACTCTCTCGCTCGTTCTTCCATATAGAAATTCCTTCCTTTAATAAATTCTTATAAAATGGCAATGTTGACTTCCATTCATTTAAATTATCTTCTTCAATTGTAATAACGGATAAGGTAATTTCAAGATCCAATTCGTTATCAACTACTATATCTATCATCTTTCTATGCAGTTCATCTGTATCGGGTAATCTTAAAATAACTGCTATATCTATATCTGACTCTGGCATTTCCTGACCTCTTACATAAGAACCATATAGTATAATTTCTTCTATTACATCTCCATAAACTTTACCAATGTCTATACACATATTAGTTAACTGTTTAAGTAGTCCTGGATATTTTTTATTTATTCTGGTTTTGTTTCTCCAATTTCTATACTGACCACTTTTAATTCTTTTATCCTCGCTTATTTCAGCAGTTTCAGGAATAAGCCACTGATTACCTACTTTTTCTCCATTTAATTTTCCATTACTAAGCATTCGCCTTAAATTCCCTGAATCTTTTCCAAATATAGCAGCATACTGTGAAACAGTATAAAACCCTTTCATATACTCACCTTCTTTCATATTTGACATTAACACATTATCGTGTAAATGTCAAATTACTATATACAAATTTAGATAGCACTAAAAAGTACTATCTAAATTAAAAATATCCATTATTTTATTCAAATAAATCTTTCAAATTCTCTTTGATATTATCTGCGAAGCTCTTCCTCTTAGAACCTTTTCCTTTCTTGCCTTTTTCCTCACCCTTAACCTCTGACGAAGCTGATTGGCTTGCATTAGGCTTTGCTTCTGCCGGATTGCCCTTTGCCTTATATCTGGTTTCAAAGGTTTCATCAAGCTCTTCAAGGATTCTTTTTTGTTCTTTGGTAAGAGATGCAGGAGTCTGAACTATAAAGGTAATGTAATGATCGCCTCTTACGTCCTTATTTCTAAGTGTAGGCATACCCTTACCTCTAAGCCTTACTCTTGAATCCGTTTGTGTTCCCGGCTTCACTGTATATATAACATCACCATCAACTGTACTTATCCTGATATCGCCTCCAAGAGCAGCCTGTGTAAATGAAATAGGTACTGATGAATAAATATCATATCCATCTCTCTGGAAGTTAGGATGCGATGGAACATGTACCTCTACAAGTAAATCTCCGCGAGGTCCCCCGTTTGTACCAGGTTCTCCCTTTTCTCTGATTCTGATAGCCTGTCCGTCATCAATACCTGCAGGTATATCTACCTCTATGGTCTTACGTCTGGTGATATAGCCTGTACCACGGCAATCAGGACATTTATCCTTGACTATCTTACCTGTTCCGTGACAATCAGGGCAGGTCTGTACATTACGAACCATACCAAAGAGCGACTGCTGGGTATAGGTTACCTGACCTGTGCCTCCGCACTTACTACAGGTTACAGGAGTAGTTCCTGCCTTAGCACCACTTCCGTGACAGGTCGCACATTCCTCCTTCATATCAAGAGTAATCTCTTTCTTACATCCTTTTACAGCTTCATCAAACTTAATTCTAAGGCTATAGCGGATGTTTGCTCCCTTTTGAGGGCTGTTGTTACTTCTTCTGCCACCACTGCCGCCAAAGAAGTCAAATCCGCCTCCACCTCCTCCAAAGAAGCTTCCAAAGATATCTCCAAGGTCTATATCGCTAAAGTCAAATCCGCCTGCTCCAGGTCCGCCTCCATTGCTGAAAGCAGCGTGTCCGAACTGGTCGTATTGTTTCCTCTTTTCATCATCACTAAGTACTGCATAAGCCTCAGAAGCCTCTTTAAACTTAGCCTCCGCCTCCTTATCACCCGGATTGGCATCAGGATGATACTTCTTAGCAAGCACTCTGTACGCTTTCTTCAATTCATCAGCAGACGCATTCTTAGCAACACCAAGAACCTCATAATAATCTCTTTTCTGATCTGCCATATTTATCCCACTTTCATCAATTTATTTTAAACACATACAATTCACCCTATTAACCATAAACGTCTTATAACTATAACATATTTCGTTATGTATATCTATGGTAAAGTGTGATTATCTTATATCTTTATACAGGTATTGGGCTGCCGCCAAGGCCTAGCGCGACAGCCCTATTTTTATCAAATATTATACTTCTCTATAGTCTCCATCGACAACATCGTCATTGCTACCAGAGTTAGATGTAGTCTGACCTGTTTGTCCTCCCATATCAGGACCTGCACCTGTAGCGCCATTTGACTGCTCATACACCTTTGTGAAAAGGCTCTGTGCACTAGCCATAAGCTTTTCTTTAGCAACCTTAAGCTTATCAATATCTTCGTCAGATACATTGTCAGCAGGAGTAGCCTCAAGAATATCCTTAAGTGCCTTAAGGTCAGCCTCTACTGAGCTCTTGTCAGCCTCTGTAATCTTGTCGCCTACATCATTAAGTGCCTTCTCTGTCTGGAATACCATAGCATCAGCATCATTTCTTGCATCAATGCCTTCCTTACGCTTCTTGTCCTGAGCCTCAAACTCAGCAGCTTCTTTAACAGCCTTTTCTATATCTGCATCACTCATGTTTGAACCTGCAGTAATTGTAATATGCTGCTCTCTGCCTGTTCCAAGGTCCTTAGCAGAAACATTAACAATACCGTTTGCATCTATATCAAATGTAACTTCAATCTGAGGGATTCCTCTTGGAGCAGGGGCAATTCCATCAAGTCTGAACTGTCCGAGGCTCTTGTTATCCTTTGCAAACTGTCTTTCACCCTGAACTACATTGATATCAACTGCAGACTGATTATCTGCCGCTGTAGAGAATACCTGGCTCTTTTTGGTAGGAATAGTTGTATTTCTTTCGATAAGTTTTGTAGCAACACCACCCATAGTCTCAATTGAAAGTGAAAGTGGTGTTACATCAAGGAGAAGGATGTCACCTGCACCTGAATCGCCTGCGAGCTTACCACCCTGGATAGAAGCACCGATAGCTACGCACTCATCAGGGTTAAGGTTCTTGCTTGGCTCTTTACCTGTAAGCTGTGCAACCTTTGCCTGAACTGCAGGAATACGTGTAGAACCACCAACTAAAAGCACCTTACCGATATCACTTGCATTAAGCCCTGCATCCTTAAGTGCATTCTGAACAGGAATAGCAGTTCTCTCAATTATATCATGGATGAGCTCTTCAAACTTAGCTCTTGTAAGGTCAAGTTCAAAGTGCTTAGGTCCTTCAGAAGTAGCTGTAATGAAAGGAAGGTTGATATTGGTTGTGGTTGAAGAAGAAAGTTCCTTCTTTGCCTTCTCAGCAGCTTCTTTAAGTCTCTGAAGAGCCATTTTATCAGTAGAAAGATCTACACCTTCTTTGTTCTTAAAGTCTGCGATGAAGTAGTTGGTAAGTACATTATCTACGTCATCACCACCAAGCTTGGTATCGCCGTTGGTTGAAAGAACTTCAATAACACCATCACCGATATCGATGATAGATACATCGAAAGTACCACCACCAAGGTCATAAACCATAATTTTCTGTTCTTTTTCATTATCAAGACCATAAGCAAGAGCAGCGGCTGTAGGCTCGTTGATAATACGCTTTACATCAAGACCTGCAATCTTACCTGCATCCTTGGTTGCCTGTCTTTGCGCATCATTAAAATAAGCAGGAACAGTGATAACTGCCTCTGTTACCTTTTCTCCAAGATATGCCTCTGCATCAGCTTTAAGCTTCTGAAGAATCATAGCTGAAATCTCCTGAGGGCTGTATGACTTACCATCAATATTTACCTTATAGTCAGTTCCCATATGTCTCTTGATAGAAGATATTGTTCTATCTGCATTGGTTACAGCCTGACGCTTTGCAGTCTCGCCCACAAGACGCTCACCATTCTTTGTAAATGCAACTACTGAAGGAGTTGTACGCATACCCTCAGCATTAGGAATAACCACAGGCTGTCCACCTTCCATAACAGAAACGCATGAATTTGTTGTACCTAAATCAATACCAATTATTTTACTCATAATAATTACCTCGCTTTAATATTTATATTTTAATGTGATACGAAACTGCTTATATTGCAATCCCGCAAATGCTAGTTAACAACTTTAACCATACTTGGTCTTACTACACTTTCTTTATACATATAGCCTTTTTGCATCTCTTCTGCCACAGTATTTTCGCCAAGATTTTCATCTTCACCGTGCATAACTGCATTATGTATTTCAGGATTGAACTCCTTGCCAACAGCTTCTATAGGAGTAACTCCTACATCCGCAAGGCACTGCATAAGCTGCTTATACACCTTATCTATGCCTTTAGCAAAGGCCCCTTCCTTTTCTTCTTCAGAAAGGCTGCCAAGTCCTCTTTCGAAGTTATCAATGATAGGAAGAATCTTTTCAACTATTCCCTTCGCACCTAAGTCATACATCTGCGACTTTTCCTTCTCAGTGCGCTTACGGAAATTGTCAAACTCTGCCATCTGGCGCATTAGCTTGTCATTTAACTCATCTATCTTGTTCTTATATTCTTCCTCTTTTGATGCTTTTCTTTCTTCGTTTATCTTATTTAGCTCTTTTTCATCTAAAGATTCTTCAGAAACTATTTCAGCAGAAGCTGTTTCTTCAGCATCAACTTTTTCTATTTTCTCTTCAGAATGTTTCTTTTTATCTTTCACAATCTACCACCTTTCTATGTATCACTTACATAATTTATGTCATTTTTCATATCTATAAGCTTAATTGCCTTTGTAGTTTTATCCTCACTCTGATGCTTAAATATGCTATCCAACTGTCTCATTAGATTCTTAAGTGATCCGACAACTTTCGCATAATCCATTCTTTTAGGACCTACTATACCGATTTTGCCGTACACACCTTCTTCTATCTCATAAGTAGCAGTCACAACAGAACAGTCCTTCAAGCTTTCTACATTTGTATCATTTCCTATATAGACCTGAATGCCATCGTCATTGCCATCATCCATCCTGTCTGTAAGAAGAGCACTCAGTTCTTTCTTTTCCTCGATTGTATAAAGAAGCTTTTGCATATTGTCACTATCATTAAGCTCAGGATACTTTAGAATATTCGTAGTACCACTTGTATATATTCTAAGTGAATCATCTTCAGAGAATACAGATCCTATTGCATCTATTATTCTTCCGACAAGGTTCACATATTCTCCTGCCTGTTCCTTCATCTTTGCAATAACTCCTATGTTTATGTCCTCCATATTAAGTCCTGCAAGAAATGAATTAAGCATGATATTAAGCTTAAGGAGTAAGCTTTTCTCAACCGCTTCATCAAGCCTAATTATCGTGTTCTTAACAGCATTCTTTTCAAGCACAACTACTATAAGGAGATTTTCTTCATCAATCTCTGAAAGCTGTATAAATTTAATATTGTTGCTTTCATATTTAGGAGCAGATACCACTGTAGTATAATTTGTTTTCATTGCGAGTAAGTTGGCAACCTGCTGAAGTAAAGTCTCAAGTTTATCTGACTTTTCAATCAAATCCTTTTTAAGGCTTTTTTCTTCCTTTATTTTGGTCTGCATAAGCGAATCGACATATAATCTGTAAGCATTATCCGAAGGTATTCTTCCTGCCGAAGTATGAGGCTTTACCAAATACCCCATATCTTCAAGATCTGACATCTCGTTTCTTATAGTTGCAGAGCTAAGTTTCAACTCAGAAAACTTAGATATTGTTCTGGAGCCGACAGGCTCGCCTGTCTCAAGATAGTTCTTGATGACAGCTTTAAGTATCTCAAGTTTTCTATCGTCAAGTTCCATCTCATCTCTCCTTTCTTTTAATTGTTAGCACTCACTCGACTAGAGTGCTAACATCTATTAGTAAGATACCACCTTATATATAATTTGTCAATAGAAAATTGCAATAAAAATTGTGTAATATTTGTGTCCTTTAAAAATGAAAAGGCACCCCTTTCGGAGTACCCATTTAATGTCAATATCATAACAAAATTTAATATGTTAAGAACGGTTATAATTAGCATCTAAGAAGTAAAAGCCGTACTTGTATATGGAAAAATAATATCTACACTATATTAGTATCATAGCATCCCCAAATGAAAAGAACCTATACTTTTCTTTAACAGCAGTTTCATAAGCAGAGAGCACATTTTCTTTTCCTGCAAATGCAGAAACCAACATAACAAGGGTGGACTCAGGCAGGTGGAAGTTAGTTATAAGCCCATCCATAACCTTAAACTTATATCCGGGATAAATGAATATGTCTGTTTCACCTGTCTTTGCTTTCATATAGCCATTCTCATCTGCAACTGACTCTATGGTTCTGCAGCTTGTAGTACCTACGCAGATTACTCTTCCACCGTTTCTTTTAGTTTCATTAATAATGTCAGCAGCCTCAGCATTTACTTCATACCATTCTGTGTGCATATGATGATGATTTACATCATCTACCTTTACAGGCCTGAAGGTTCCAAGTCCGACATGTAATGTAATACTTGCTATTTTTATACCCTTCTCTTCTATTTTAGACAGAAGCTCTTTGGTGAAGTGCAGACCTGCTGTAGGAGCTGCTGCTGAGCCATCATACTTAGCATAAACAGTCTGATACATTTCTTTATCTTCAAGCTTGTGTGTAATATATGGAGGGAGCGGCATTTCACCCAGGGAATCAAGTATCTCTTCAAATATGCCTTCAAAATAAAACCTGACTAATCGGTTTCCTTCTTCTGCAATCTCCAAAATCTCAGCTTTAAGTCTTCCGTCTCCAAAAGTAACCCTGGCTCCGGGCCTTAACTTCTTTCCCGGCTTTACCAGGGTTTCCCACACATCATTTGCCCTTCTCTTAAGCAGCAAGACCTCAACCTTGCCGCCTGTGCCTTCCTTTTCGCCTATAAGTCTTGCAGGAATAACTCTGGTATTGTTAATAACCAGACAATCTCCCTCATTAAGATAATCTATTACATCACTAAATATCTTATGTTCTATAGCCCCTGTTTCCCTGTTAAGAACCAAAAGCCTTGATGCGGTTCTGTCCTCTAAAGGATCCTGAGCTATAAGTTCTTCAGGTAAATCATAAAAAAAGTCACTGGTTTTCATATATTATAAGGTCCTCGCTCTATCCGCTATATTTTTGTTAAAATCAATTATCTTATGATCATATTCCTTATCCATAAGGGTGGAAGTTATCATAAAATCTGCAGTAGCCTTATTGTTGGCAATCGGAATATCGTATACCTGACAGATTCTTAAAAACGCTTTGACATCAGGGTCATGTGGCTGTGCTGATAGAGGATCTGAAAGGAAAACTACAAAATCAATCTTCCCTTCTACAATTTTAGCACCTATCTGCTGATCTCCACCAAGAGGTCCGCTGTTATAACCACGAACAGGAAGACCTGTTGCATCTGTTATCATCCTAGCTGTAGTTCCTGTTCCCGAAAGAAAATGCTTCTCAAGAATCGATTTATTGTCCATACACCACTGAATGAGTTCTTTTTTCTTACCATCATGCGCAATTAGAGCTATATTCTTCTGCTTTCCGATTGTTAGTGTAATAAATTCATTGTTTAAGTTTTCCATTATTCTTACCTTACCTTTACTGTTAACGCCTGTTTATGGTTTTTTATTTGAACATTTTGATGGAGGCCTCCTGCTTCACCGTCAAGTGTCCATTGCAAGCCTTCATCCGCTTCAATTTTAATGTTGCCCGAATGAAAATGACAGATATTATCTGTTTTCATATCCATTAGAATAAATGAATTTATGATATTTTGCAAATCAAGCGGAGACTTGGGAGTTTTTACAAAAATCGCATCAAATTCTCCATCATCTAAATACACCTCAGGACCTGTAATCCCCTTAAATCCTCCAACTGACTTTGAGTTAGCAACCATTCCAAAGATGAAATCATCTTCGATCACTTCCTCATCATAAGCTATTTTTAAGTGATAAGGTCTGATTTTTTGTAGGCTTTTAACACCTTCAAGGAAATACGCAGCCTTTCCGATTACATTCTTTACATCCTGAGAAGTCTCATAGGAAACCTCAGTAAATGCACCAAAAGCTGCAACATAAGTAAAATAGCTATGTAGTTCTCCCTGGTCTCCAACGTGGAAAGAGCCTATATCAACCTCTTTATCCTCTCCATATATAATAACATCTACTGCGTCAGACACTTCTTTGGGTATATCAAGACTGGTTGCGAAATCATTAACTGTACCGACAGGAATATACCCGATTGATGGAATTTTGTTTCCCAGCTTTTTAGACTCCATCATCCCTCTGGCAACTTCGTTGAATGTACCATCACCTCCGGCACATACAAGCAAGTCATAATTATGAGCCTCATTTTTAGCCATTTCATCAGCATCACCACTTTTAGCAGTAGGAAATACTGTTATTTGGTATCCCTTAAGTGATAGTTTTTCAAGTATCAAGGATACTTCTTTTCTTATATTACCTTTTCCCGAGTTGGGATTATATATAAATAAAAGTTTGGACATAATTACGGCCTCCCTCTCTAATCAAAAATTTTATAATTTCTCTCTTTTATAGCTACAAGTGCCGCTTCTTTTGAATGGCTGTCGTAAAATTCAATTCTAAGTACCCCGTCTGAGAACTCCCTGTTGTGAGCTATTCCCATATTTTTAATGCTAATACCCTTGGCTGCAAGTATGGATGCCATAATAGCAATAGAGCCCGGTTCATCAGGCACATATAAAAGAATTTCGTGAGAGACAACCATATTGCTTTTTCTAAGAGGGAGAGAATCCCTATAATCCTTATTACTGTCAAAAAAATGATAGAGACTATCCTCATCCTTATCTTCAATCAAAACTTTTATTTTCTTTAGCTCAGTTATGTATTTTTCTAGGAATTCTCCTATACTGTCTCTATTTGTAAGGCAGATATCCTTCCACATCGCTGGGGAGGATGAAGCTATCCTCGTTATATCCCTAAATCCTCCTGCTGCAAGCATCGCAAGTAAGCCATTTTCCTCATCTGCTTTAGCTACCACTCCAACCAGTGATGATGCAACTACATGTGGTACATGGCTTATTGCAGCGGTTATATAATCGTGCATTTTTGCATCAACAATTATAGAAACCGCCATTGTTTCATCAACTAATTCCCTAAGTTTTGCAAGTTTAACTTCATCAGTATCGCTAAAAGGCGTTAAGATATAATAAGCATTTTCAAACAGGTGCACATTTGCATTGGAATAGCCTGTCTTCTCTGAACCAGCCATAGGGTGTCCGCCTATGAACTGCTTTTTCATTCCAAGGTTAACAGCTTCAGCGGCTATAGCTTCCTTAACACTTCCAACATCAGTAACTATACAGTCTTTTTTTATTATGGTTTTAAGTTCTTTAAGATAAGATATGTTGCTCATTACCGGGGCAGAAAGCACTATCAGGTCACACTCTGAAAACTGTGTCAAATCAGTTACTATTTCATTTAGAACTCCGTCATCCTTAGCCAATAAAAGTTCAGTATCTTCATCTTTTTTATAATTATAAGCCATAAATATGTAATCAGGATGCTTTTTTCTCCATATCTTAGCAAGCGAGCCTCCAATGAGACCAAAACCAATAAACCCTATTATCTGCATATATACTCTCCAATTAAGCCAAAACCAATAAACCCCATTTTCTTCATATATACTCTCTAAACAACATCTATTCCCAACAGTTCATAATGAAACAAGTCTGCTACAGCCATCTGTAGCAAACCTGCATCATAGGGTATCAAATGCTTTTATTACCCTAAGCCAATATAAAAATGATAGCTTCAAGCCTTGGTTTTGTCAATGCTTTTAATAGACCTTTTTAACTTTACTCCTTCTCTCCTGCCATATTTTCTTAGATAGGTCAAACACAAAGAGATCCCCATGTATAAATTTTATCTCGTCCCCACCTATGTCTTTCTTCCTTCTTCCAAATGTTTCATATCTCCAATTGTTAAAGAATCCATCCTTTTCATTTTTCGAGTTAATATAGCTTAATATTTTTTCCCCGTCTTTTAAGGTATATATATCTGCTAATACAGTAAGATAGCCGGATTTAATCCAAAAATCTTCATCAAAATATATAAATGAGTGTTTTTTCATATACTCTTCAAGGTTGAATCCCTTTTTGCAGACATATATCCTTTCCGGTAAAGAGTATTCTCCCCTCCATCTCTGCAGGTATGGATTGCTTCCCGCTGCCAAAAGCTGCTTTGGAAGTAATGCCTTATCATACCTGTACAAGCCAATATCTCTACCTCCAACTTTAGTAAAATGAATGTTACTGTTGTCTCTTTTACCCCCAACTTTTATTAAGCCTAGCTTCTTATTATCTTTAGCAGGCACCTCTTCATAATAAATATCAACAGGTACCCTGCTTCCTGCCTTTATGTCAATAACATAAAAGTCAAAATCCATCCTTATACCATACGCTTCATTTAGATAATTTCCTATGGTTGTCATCTCAAAGGAAACCGCATACCCCTTCTTGAAGGCTCCTTCATTGATAAACTTAGGATTGTCACCTTGAATCAGAGGTAAATTGTATAGCCTAACACCCTTATCAAAAACAAAGTTTTTACCTTTTCCTTCCCACATTGAGGTATTTTTAACATCTAATAAAGTAAAATCTATGAGTCTTCCGCTTACTTCAACATTAATTCTGTTTTCTGCGATATAATTCTTATACGAAAGATTGGCATATTCTTCAGCATCTGAATTCGATATATGATTTAGAGCATAGGCTCTTACTATAACTGTGTATTTCCCCTCATTAACTGTCATAGGAAGATGAAAAACCGTATTACCGCTCACTGTAATAGGCTCATTGGCAAAATAGGTTTTGCCTTCTACTTCAACTTCAAAAGGAAAAATAACTTCCTTTTTCAGAGTATATTTTGAATAATCCCTGTCACCATAACCCTTTATATCCAAGTGGTTTCCAGCTGTTTTGATATCAATACTAAAGTCTTTTTCCAGTACAAGCTGGTATAAAGACTTATCAGGTTTAACGAGCTGACACCACTTCCTTGCATCTTCAATACTGTAATCGCAGACTACAGGAGTATGTACCTTAACCGGATTTACATCATCAATATCAAATACCAGACTTGTTTCTCCTTCTGGATTTACGCTGTCACTAAGCGTATAAAATACCTGTCCACTACTTTCATAAACACCATTTTGCACCTGTGTATCTATCGTCTTCCCATCTTCGTACAACATTTTATGACTTATATTCTTACCTTTTGTAGCAGGTTTTAAAGGCTTTGGTGCAGACTTTCTTACTTCCTTATCATCCATAATAAGCTCATCATCTATGACAAGACGGTCATTTTTAACCATCATGTCACCTATGTGAGATTCAACAGCAGATGAAGGATTGTAAGACGGGATTGTGCGTCCCTTTACAGATTTATTCCCCAGATTGACTGATGTTAGGCTTTCAAACGGTGGCTTTACATGCTCTTCAAATGGTAAGCCTGTAATATACTCTACTTTTGGTGCAACTTGCTCTTTAGGCATCATCATGCTTCCTGTATCAGGTATGGCCGCATTAACTAAAACCGCACCATCAAGCGTATACACCAAAAGACTGTCAATATACCAATATGAATACTTCCTTTGAACTGTGGTTAGATAATCCACTCTCTCAACTTTAGAATGTCGTTTACGCTTTTTACCCTTGCCTGTTGTCCAATGCAGATGCCAATTAATATAACTTCTTACATCTATTAGTTTTTCTCCTGTTTTTCTCTTAAAACGGTATTTAAGAAGATAATTCTCAGTAACAACGTTTTTAAAATAATATTCACTGACCGGTATTCCTTTCTCAATGTCAAATGGAGAATTGTCTATGGTACCTGAGTCAATCACCCCCTTGGGCTCAGGTATACCAGCTTCTCCGGATATTTCCTCTTCTTTTTCATATATGGTTGGAGGTGGTCCTTCATATATACCCACTACAAGAGACTTTTCGTTGCCTAGCACAACATTCTGACTGGAAGCCTCATTTCCTATCTTGATGTTTTCTGGCGTATTAGGTGTACTTGCTTCCCTGTACTCACTGGAAATAAGCTTATACTTTACCTTTTTCTTATTTCTCGTTACTACTATCTCTCTAGGAAGACTTATAGTGACCTCATCACCAAAGTATTTCTCTTCATTATTTTGATAAGATTTAAATTTATCTTTTTCCTGTTTGTAGGCATAGTGAGGATTGCTCAGGTCCTTTGAACTGATACTTAACATCTTTGAACCTGAAACATTATCCTTATCTGTAAGCTCCTCATCCCAAAGTGGCTTACCCTTCCTGTCTACATACTTAACAAGTACATTAGAATAGATTTCATAATTAATCTCATAATTATAGTACTTGTCCCTTAACCACTGCTTTTTAGCCTCTTCACTCCAGCCCTCCGCCTCCTGGATTTTAACGATATCAGTCAAATCATTTTTTCTGATTTTTTTTACTTCATTCCTCTCACTATCATATTCATATTTGCTCCCATCTACGTATATATACTTACCATTTGGCTTTTCAAAGTCCGCCTTGTTCTTCTTCCTAAAGGCATCAATAACTCTTTTTCTTGTATAGGCATCATTTATTAACTCATAGGTCTCAAAAAATGTATCTATATATAGCTTTTTATCCCCATTCTTGTACTTTTTTATAAGCTTGGAATAAAAAGCCTTATTAGACATGATTTGGTTCTTAACGTACTTACCTGAGATTGAATTCTCTACCATACTTAAACCACTTGAAGAATTAAGTTTTTGTGTTTTAACAGTTTCATTGTTGGTATACAAGGTAATAATAGGCGATTTCTTCCTTAAAGGATAACCAACATCTTTTTCATCTGAAGGTTCCAATGAAATAAAGTAACCTTTTGGCTGCCATCTTATACCAGTTTTTGCTGATATAGCTGAAGATTGCCAGATTATGTCGCCATTTTCCGAGTTTGTCTTGAAAGATACATCTGACTTTACTAAGCTTACAGAAGTAAAGGTGATGAAAATCGTCAGTATAAGGAATAAAAAACAGGCTTTCCCTCTCCTATTCATAATTATTCCCAACCCAACCAATATTCGTTAGGCGGTGCAAAAAAATTCTTAGTATTCTCGGTCACTCTGACAACCCTCATTTTTTTAGTTTTTTTGGCAACCCCTTTTGCTAAATCTAAATCGTCAAACCAAACGCATCTCCAAGGTAATGGTTCCATATCATGAGGAGTTATCATTCCTAGCGGATAATTAACTTGGTAGACTCCTTCGCACCATTCTCCTAGCTTTACTTTCTTTTCACGGTATTTTGCTAGTCCGTAGGACCAGTCCCCAACATGACTTCCGTATATTATCTTATACAAATTTTTATCAAGATTTTTACAGGATACTATTCTGAATTTCATGTAAGTATGAAAACTTGGTGTGATGTACCAATAATAAGCAGAACTTGCATCGGTTGCAACAGGCTTTGATTCAATTATAACCTTATTTTCCTTAACAAACCTGATATATTTATCTATTTCCTTCTTCATTCCATTTAAATCACTTTTCTTGGTATGTTCTTTCCTTCTATAGAATGAAATAAGCTTATCTCTCCATTTTTTATCAATTGTCCTGTAGTCCACATTCATCCTGTGATTTTGAAATCTACGCACTTTATCTGCCTCTTCGTAGATATTATCATTAGTTTCATATCCGTTTAAAATTCGTTCATAAGTATACTTTGGTGGATCATAGGAACTATGTAATTTAAAGCTGGTTGCAAGATGGCTTTCATAACCAAACATTGTTTCATAATATGAATCCGGATAAGAGGCAAGAATATACTTATAATCTGAAGCCCAGAAAGGCAGATTAGTCTTTCTTAGAAGCTGTCCATCAGGGCTCATTGGATATCTCTTCTTCGAATCATATACCCTTTCAATGACTTTTTTAGCCTCAGCAAGGCTTACCTTCCTCTTAGGCATAAGGTTTCTGTTCTGCGTGTATCTGCCCATTGATTTACCAATTATGATCCCTTTTTTTAATACTGTAATAAGGTCTAATTGATGTCTCTTTCCGGCAGACTTTATATCATTAACTCTTCCAAGTTTCTTCATTATCACTCTTTGCCTTAATTCCCATTCTAACTGATGTGATACCAAAAAATAAGATTCAGCAGACCATATACCATTTTCAAATAAAACTGCTTTTGTCTTAGGATAAACATAAAGAAACTGAGAATAATCATCACTAAGTATGATTCCTTTATCTTCTCCTGTAAATCGCAAAATATCAGCACAAACAGAGGCTAACTTTTCAACTGTAACAGCCTCTTCTGGTGAGGTTAAATAATCTAGTCCTTCAATACCGAACTTATTTAGCCCCTGCTTTTTGCCGGTGAAACTGTTATCTTCAAAGACACCAAGATTGCTCCTTTCAACCAGATAGTCAACCAGTTCACCCTCTGTAGCGTAGCTCTTAGCAAATACCACAGACCTGTTGACAATGCCTAATATGAAAGCAAATATCAGTACTACATTAATAAAAACCATTTTTTTAAGATTATTTTTTATCATCTCTAACCCCTCTTTAATTCAAATTGAATTCTATTGATTTTTCCGTTTCCATCCCTGTTTATATGACCTATATAATCATCATAAGGCTCGATATAAAAGCCGTTCTCAGGGATGTTTGCTGCAATATTGAACTTGTTGTTCTTTGAAAATATTCTGCTGCCAAGGTCTGTAATCACTATTACCTCCATATCATTTTGATATTTACCGGTAAAGTTGATTACCTCCGCTCCGGTAAGGATTTCAGAATCATACTTAGCTATGTTGTATTCTCTGTAATCTCTCTCCTTTTCATTTAGCTCATTTACAAATACATTGCCAAACGAAATGCCTTCCCTCATTAGCAAAAGGCTGAAGCTAATAACCACACAGGTTATAAAGATTCCTGCTGCAATTGTCAGCATCTTTAATGAATTCTCCAATTTCCCTCCTTATTCATAAAGGCCCAGCACACAGGCTTTGCAAGGATATGCTCCCTTTAGGGCACATTCCTCCATAGAAGAATATACGCTAATACCGATTTCATCAGATGTCAAATGACTGCAAAGATAATTACTATGATATACATAGTCTGCCTCATAAAAGTATATTCTCTCTGTATTGTTTGCTCTAACTCTGTATACATCCCTTGTATATTTTGAGTAATTACCTCTTTTAGGGAGTAAGGAAAGAATATCTTTTTCGGAACTATCAAAGTACTCACTTAATACTATCTGCCTTTCAGTTTCCGACAAATCTTCCTTGGTGCCATATAACTCTTTCTTGATATGCTCTTTAACATGACCTTCACTCAAATCATATTTAGACAATCTGAAATCATCTTGTGCATCCGCAGCACCTGACTTTGCTATCTCCATCATTTTATTTTTAACTAAAATTCCTCTCTCTGTATCAGTAAAAACTGCGTAAGTTTCCACCATTCCTGATAGTACGAGGACAACTAAAAATACAGAAATAAGCGAACTAACCTTTAATATATTCGTTTTCTATCATACCTCCCATCTCTATTGTTTTCTTTGGAAATATGTTTAACAACCTTTCTTTATCCCTGATTATCAGACATATTTCATCGCCAATTTTAAACCTGTATTTAGAAGAAGTTTTAAGGCTTTCCTTAATCTCAGCATCGAAAACATCAACATAGAATTCTCTGCTGTCTACAACCTCTCCATTACTTACTACAGGTCTTACCGCTCTTTTTTTATGAACAAGGTTAAGCTCTTTACTGTCTCCGATTTTTGACATATTCAGGTAAAAATTGTCAAGTTCCTTTCTGTCTATATAACCTGTATACTTTACTTTGTCTATGAATCTGTCTGTAACATTCATAACCTGAATGTCTTCAAGAGCTTTAAGCCTCATTTCCATGATATAAACAGGACAGATAAATATCAGTATAAAACCAATTACTATACTCCAAAATTTTCCAAAAACCTCCATACAAGCTCCACCTTCAATACTCTTAACAATTTACTAAAATAAGCTTCATACAATAATATCTGGCTGATACCAATAACGAACAAAATCAAATACCCTGTTTTTCTAAGTAACTCAAGTACTTTTAACATAGGCGTTCTAATGTTCCTGCTGTATAAAGGTTAATCTGTCAACACTTCCGTCATCTTTATACTTTACTTTACCTATAAAATTGCCATATTGGTACACATTGTTGGTCAGCCAATTAGTTGTCTCAACCTTAATCCCACCTGGAGCGCCTGCCTTGGTATCGTTAGTAACCACATAAATATTGGTTTTCCCCTTAAGTCTCTTTGCAGTCCTTATTACCTCATTACCTGATAAAGTCAGACCATTGTAAAACTCAATTCCTCCATTACCCATTTCAGTGGTATATTCTCCCATCTGATTGATTCCCTGTGCTGCTATATCCTTAGCCTCCCTCGTTACAAAGAATGCAATGCTTATAACTATACAGGTTATAATTACGCCTGCTGCCAATGTTAGTCCCTTTAATCCATTACTCATATTAACCTCTTTCTCTTAACTATAATTAACTTAATTTCACTGTTATGTCTAAAAGATTCCTTACGCTTATTACCATAAACGGTGCTATCATATATGCACCTACCGACAGCATAAACGGCAGATATAAAAATGTAGAAATAATTGTCTCCTTTTTCCTGACTATAAGTTCCTGCTCCTGCCTCCTCTTCGCACTATAGTAATCTCTTCTTGAAAGCAAATCCTTAAAGGCTTCGCTTATACCTATTTTGTCACTTGCAATAAGATCATCTATGACATTGATAAAGCTCGTAGTCTTCCACCTATCTCGAAGTAAATCTAGCGCTTCATGTTCATCTACATCCAGTTCATCTATACAGGTTGAAACACTATCCCTTAAAAATGAGGTAAAGTTCTCTATCCAAAGTAGTATTTCCTCCACCGTCATCCCTATAACTCCTGCGAGAGATATCGTCATCAGTCTTACCTGTCCTATTTCCTCCTCAAGCATAGCTTCATAAAACATACCATCTATTACCAAACTTAGGTGAGGAATAAAACTCATACAAAAGGCTATCAGTATGGCAGGAATCATAAGAAACAAAGATAATTGCCAGTAGATTATCCAAACAAGTCCTATAACAAAACTGCCTATGAACCAAAAAATCCTTAACAAAATGAAATGTTGATAGGATTTTTCCGGAAAATTCTTATCAAATATATTGGCGATTGAATTCTTACCTGTGGAAGTCTTATCAAAAAGCCACTTAAAGCCTTTATTAACCAAGCCAATTTCCATAATTCCAGATAAAAGCGGTGTGATCCCATCACATCTTATTTCCTGCATCTTTTCAAAAAATATAACAAATAATAATGTTATAACCAGACAGACTGCCCTTGTCACACTTCCCTTAAATCCGTTATAAAACTCCGTTAACCCTTCAACCTGAGAAATTGCCCATCTTTCCATAATAGGAAGGCTTATAAGGGCAAAACAGATAGCGAAGAAGACTGCGCTGAATATAAAGTCCTCTCTTTCCCATTTTAAGAGGTCAGAGTCAATGTTCTTTTGCAATTCATCAATGTTTGAAACAAAAGTATTGTCATTGTCTCCATACTTTATCGCACATTGGCAAATTGCAATTAAGATAAATAAAAACCTATTGGGGGAAGCATCCCTGTACCTCTCAGGTACTCCATCTCCATCCATTGCTTCCTCTATAAGCCCCAGATGAAGTTTAAGCTCCTCACCTGCTGCTGAAAATGCTGCGAGAAAAGCCTCCTCTACATCATTAAAACGGTAGTATTCTCTTCTAAGCTCATTTAAGTATGAAGATAACTGCCTAAGTATCGTCTTTTCCTGCTTTCTCTTCCATTTTACAAAGCTGTCTTTGTAGGTGGCTCCACCTAGCATAATTGCAATAGGAAGATACTTGATATCAAAAAAAGCAATGGAAAAGGCAAATCCTGCTATAAAGAACGACTTAAACAAGTTTAATAGGAAAACCCTGGCTGTAGTAATTCCCATTCCATAATTATCAAATGGAAGGTATCTTCCAACTTCGTATTCTGTCTTACTTATTAATATTCTTCCAAAGGTGCTGAAACAAAATAACTTGTATATGCTAAATAAAACTTTTTCCATCTTTCACCTTCTGCCACTGTTTAATAAATTTTATAAAGTTACTTGTTTCTCCTTCCGTTAACCTCCCATATATCGCCTCCTGTGTCTCCCTGCTTAGTTCGTCTTTTAGCACATACTTATCACCACTTTTATATGCAACAAGCCTCTCTGTAAATGCTTCATCGCTATAACTTGGGACAATCTCACTTATTTTATCAATATACCTTTTGCCAAATTGATTCTTCTTAACGTGAATATTAATCCTTACTGAGTTAACTGCTTGTTTTAGTGCTATGACCTCATTCCTAAAGTTTCCCTGCATAAGCAAAGAATTTCTTATATAATGAATGAGAGCAGTTGTATCCTTGGCATGGTGGGTAAATAATGTAAATGCGGAAGCATTTTGAGCGATTTGTACTAGGAATAATACTGCCTGCATGGTAGCAACTTCCCCGAGTATGGTTACATTTCCATCTGTTTTCTTAGTGAAATCAAGACCTTCCTGTATTCCAACACCTTCAGTCTCCTTGAAACTTACTATATTTCTGCCTGGAAGACGTGCTCTTAGATGCAGCTCAAACGACATCTCAGCTACTCTTATATTTAACCAGCTCGGAATAAACTTAACCATTGCAGCTAAAAGGGTGGTTTTACCTGAACCCTGTTCTCCTGTTATTGCTATTAGCCTCTCACCTGTAATCAGGTATTTTAGGAGCTTTATTATATTTTCTGAACCATCATCCGTAATTATATCTTCAAGCTCAAGAATCTTCTCCATCCTGAACTTTCTTATAAAAAAGCTCCAGCTTTCACAAAATGGCGGTCTTGACACAGAAGCTCTTGAACCATCAGTTAGCTCTGCTACCACATATCCGCGCCTTTCAGATAACTGTCCTATGCCGTAGCTCTTGCAGAGATTTCTGCATATTCTCTTTATCTCTGTCTCTCCCTTATACTTAAGAAATGACAGGCTTACGGTATTACCCTTATACATAAGCCATACATAGTATTCTCCGTTATCACTTGATACCCCTCCTGATATCCCGTCTATAACCATAGGCAGCAAAGAGTCTATTATGCCATTTCCCTTATAATTCTCATAAATCTGCTGGCATAAAATCTCCATTTTTTCAGGAAAAGTAACACCCTCGTAGCTTACTCTGCCAAACGCCCTGTTAAGTGCTTTTTCATCTATATCTCTCTTATCAGATTTTATTAACATATCAGAGAAATATTTATCAATAAGCTTTTCAAGCCCCATATTGCCATATTTTAAGGTACTTTTTTCAAGCATGACCTTAAACCTGTACTCAGAATCTTCCTTTAAGTATATATCTATGTTATCCTCAGTTATTTTATATTTATCTGCAAGCAGATTGGTAATATAACTTTTAATAAATATCTTTGACGCTTCATTACCTGAACCGCAGGTTCTAAGGGCTTCTCTTAGTTCTTCTCTTTTCTCGATTCTTATCAGTCTTTCCCGCAGAAGAAATGGACCAATATTAAGATTAACTCTCAAAAGCTGCGTAAAATCTTCCTTAATCGCCGCCAAAAGCTCTTCAAATCCATTAACTTTATCAGTTGTATTTATTTTCCTAAGGGATTTTTTTGTCATACGTTAATCTCCGTTTGGGAGTCATTATCTGACTGAATTTTTATATAAGCAGTTATTTTTCTAAGCTGCGATATCAGTTCAAATGTTTTTTCGCCCCTCATTGACCAGAGATTTTTTGTTAGAAAACTTGATAAACTTCCATTTTTACAAATTCCTAGTAGAGATTCACAATAAGGTATATATGATATGCTTACATCATCCGTGCTATAAGTTGAAATGAACTTGTCAAATCCAATGTTTTCGTTTTTCTTGTATCTGCTTACAATAAGGCAGGTTTTATCTTTATCAAATGAATGTTCACTTAAAACATTACCCAATTCATCTTGAGGAACATTTACAAAAACCAGATCAGAACGTTCTATTATTCTCTTCGTAGTCAAAGTACGGGTTTTTTTCAAATCTACAAAAACTACTTCATATCTAACCAATAACTCATCCAACAATCTATCAATTATCTTATTCATTTCATAATCGAAAAGATTATGGTTGGATGAAACTTGCGGAAAATAGTACAGTTTTCCGTCTGCCATCCGCACTGCTGCATTTCCTATTCCATTTACCGGAAGTCCTGCCTTCATTAAGCCATAATAATAGTTAATATAATTGTTTCTGCCATAATAAATCGGTTCTTCAAATGCAAAAGGTAAATTTCTTTTCCCAACTAGTATGTCCTCTAGACTATACTTTCCCGGGACATGATTTTCAAACAATGCAACTCTTTTCTTATATCGTTGAGCATAAAAATGCGAGATTAATGCAGCATTAGTAGTAACGCCGGTTCTAATCTCTGCACTGCTCCAAAAAGCAACGAGCATAAACAACCTCCTACTCACAAAATAATTATTTTAGAATACCCTGGACTTAAAACTAAATAACTGAGCAAATATTATATTGGTAATCCAGCTCTATATTATCCAAATAAATACTTAGAACCCAATAATCAGATTTAATTCAAACTTGATTCATAGATAAAATAATACCCTCTAAAATCCCTTTTGTAAAGGCTTTTTAGAGGGTATTATGTGTAGAAATTAGGGGCTTATTTTTGTATAACACTTACAAAGTTTAAACCCAGTTAATTTCCAGTTTTTTTAGTATAATTTGCACAAAGTGCAGGTGGTTGCTTACTAAAACTACTTTGCTCCATACTGTTTATAATAGTCATCAATTCTTGCCTTTATCTCATCGTTAATAATAATCTTACCATTAACTTCTCTGTTATAAAGGTATTCTATAACTTCTTTCATTGTAACTATAGCACCTGTTGGGAATCCGTAAAGCGATGAAACTTCTTTAAGTGCACTTTCTTCACCCTTTCCCTTTTCTCCTCTGTCAAGAGAAACCATCATACCGACTACCTTTACATCCCCTATTGATTTTATTATAGGATAAGTCTCTTCAATAGACTTGCCTGAAGTAGTAACATCTTCTATGATAACTACCTTATCACCTGACTTAATCTTGCTTCCTAGTAATATTCCGGTATCACCATGGTCTTTGATTTCTTTTCTGTTAGAAGAGTATCTGATTTCTTTACCGTAAAGCTCATCAAAAGCAGCCACTGTTGCCACTGATAAAGGAATGCCCTTATACGCAGGTCCAAATAATACATCAAAATCATCCCCATAAGCATTATGAATAGCCATCGCATAAAATTTGCCAAGTCTTCTTAACTGGCTTCCTGTCACATAGGCACCTGCATTCATAAAAAACGGAGACTTCCTACCACTTTTGAGCGTAAAATCCCCAAACTTAAGAACCTCACATTCAACCATAAATTCAATAAATTCCTGCTTATACTGTTCCATACCTATCCTCCTAAAAAATACAATTAAATCTTGCAAGAGTTTCCAAATCATGTGATTACATAGTATATTTGTCTTCCAGCCTAAAAGTGCATATCGCATTAAAAATATATTTGTTAAGAAATTCAGGCGGAATTTCTTAACAAACAAAAAAGCTGTCACTACTCCGGTAACAGCTCTTTTATAATCATTTAATTAAGCACGTTCTACACGATTGCTACGAAGGCATGAAGCACATACATGCATAGTCTTAGCACCACCAGGAGTCTTAACTCTGACAGTTCTAACATTAGCCTTCCAAGCTCTGTTGTTTCTTCTGTGGGAATGGCTCACAGCTATACCAAAGCTAACACCCTTTCCACAAACATCACACTTTGCCATTACAGCACCTCCTCTATCTCCAATGGATATTTTAGGTTTACACACACAAAACACACTAGCTAATTTTAGCAGAAACTTCACATAATTGCAAGCCTTATTTTTAAAACATAGGTCTCCCATGACTCAAAATTCATCATAGAAGACCTATCCCAAATAGTCCTATTCGAAATACCCAGCACTTATAGGTATCCTCTTTTGCATAAATACAATAATTAACATCTCAAAAAATCTAGAGTCAATTAGCAAATTAAAAGCTAATTAAGCCTTTTCAACACCAAGATACTCTAGGATGCCCTTAGCTGCGTGTTTTCCGGCACCCATTGCAAGGATAACTGTAGCTGCACCTGTAACGGCATCACCACCGGCATATACACCTACCTTGGTTGTTTCACCATTTTCATCCTTAGCAACAAGACATCCCCATTTATTTGCCTCAAGTCCTTCAGTTGTTGAAGAAATGAGTGGGTTAGGGCTTGTACCAAGTGACATGATTACTGTATCGCAGTCGATAACAAACTCTGAGTTAGGAACTTCCTGTGGTCTTCTACGACCTGACTCATCAGGCTCACCAAGTTCCATTCTAATACACTTACATCCTTTTACCCAGCCATTCTCATCCTCAATAATCTCAATAGGATTGGTGAGTACATCGAAAATAATTCCTTCTTCTTTAGCGTGGTGAACTTCTTCAACTCTGGCTGGAAGCTCTTCTTCAGATCTTCTATATACGATATGTGTCTCCGCACCAAGTCTAAGAGCAGTTCTTGCCGCGTCCATAGCCACGTTACCACCACCTACTACTACAACCTTCTTACCCGGATGTATAGGTGTATCATAATTATCATCAAAAGCCTTCATAAGGTTTGATCTTGTAAGGTACTCATTTGCTGAGAATACACCGTTTGCGTTCTCACCAGGGATACCCATAAACTTAGGAAGACCTGCACCTGAGCCGATAAATACAGCATCAAAGCCTTCCTCTTCCATAAGCTGGTCTATAGTAAGAGATCTTCCGATTACGTAGTCAGTCTTAATCTCAACGCCAAGAGCCTTTACATTATCAACCTCGTACTTAACTACTGTTTCCTTAGGAAGACGGAACTCAGGAATACCATAAACAAGTACGCCGCCTGCCTCGTGAAGAGCCTCATAGATAACTACTTCACAGCCAGCCTTAGCAAGGTCGCCTGCTGCTGTAAGTCCCGCAGGACCTGCACCAATAACTGCTACTCTCTTGCCATTCTTAGCCTTTGCAGGCTCAGGACGAATACCCTGCTCACGAGCCCAGTCAGCTGTAAATCTCTCGAGCTTACCAATAGATACTGAATCACCCTTTATTCCTCTTACACAGTACTTCTCACACTGTGATTCCTGAGGACAGACACGGCCGCATACAGCAGGAAGTGCACTGTATTTGCTTATAGTCTCATAAGCACCCTTAACATCCCCTTCTTTAACCTTCATAATAAAGCCCGGAATGTCAATGCCTACAGGACATCCACCTACACAGCGGGGATTTTTACAATTTAAACATCTTGTAGACTCTTCCATAGCCTCTTCAATATTATATCCATAACAAACTTCTTCAAAGTTATGCGCTCTTACCTTAGCTTCCTGTTCTCTGACAGGAATTCTAACCATTGGATTAACTGCCATTTTATTATCTCCTTTATTAACTTAGAATTAATCTACCTTCTGAGGATTAGGTGTAGCACAACCAGGTCCCTTATGTGTCTCACCTTCCTGTTCCTTCAACATCTTTCTTCCTTCTTCAGACTTGTACATACGCTGTCTATTCATAGCCTCATCAAAGTTAATAAGATGTCCGTCAAACTCAGGTCCGTCTACACAGGCAAATTTAATCTTACCACCTACTGAAAGACGACAGGCACCACACATACCTGTACCATCAACCATGATTGGGTTCATACTTACTATAGTAGGTATACCAAGTTCTTTAGTTGTAAGACAGACAAACTTCATCATTATCATTGGTCCGATAGCAACAACTCTTGTATATTCTTTTCCATGATTAGCAAGAAGATCCTTAAGGCAGTCATTTACATTACCTTTGAAGCCATAAGAGCCATCATCTGTAGCCATGTAGAGATTACTTGCCCATTCCTTCATCTCTTCTTCAAGAATAATAAGGTCCTTTGTTCTTGCACCTATGATAACATCGGCCTCGTATCCATTTTCCTTTAACCACTTAACCTGTGGATATACAGGAGCAGTACCAACACCACCCGCCATAAAAAGAATCTTCTCTTTAGCAAGTTCTTCTCTTGGCATAGTACAAAGCTCAGAAGGCTGTCCAAGAGGTCCCACTACATCGTGGTATCCATTCTCATCAGCATCTCTCATACGCATTGTGGAAGCGCCAACTGCCTGATAAACAAGAGTTATTGTATTTTTTTCCCTATCATAATCACAAATGGTAAGTGGAACTCTCTCAGCTTTTTCATCAAGCCTTACAATAACAAACTGTCCCGGAAGGCAAGCTTTGGCAACATTAGGTGCCTCTACATCTACTAACCAGATATTGTTGGCTAAGTAGCGCTTATTTACAACCTTAAACATTTTTTCATCCTCCTAAATTCACTATACGTAACCTGTACATCACTAAGCTTTCAAGTTCATACAGCACGATTTAATTTCATCTTGATAATAATATCACAAATTTGAAAATAATAAAACCAGTATTAGAGATTTTTTATCAATAAATACAAAAAAATCTACTATATGTAGTTAGTTTAAACTAATTACTTTGATTACTTTGATTATTTTGATAATTAACCAGCCTTTCTCCAAGCTCCTCCATAGATTCTACTATGGTAGTTGCACCTGAGTCCTCTAGAAACTTCCCATCCTTAAAGCCCCATAGCACCGAAATACAAGGTATGCCTGCATTCTTAGCTGTATGTATGTCTACCTCCGAATCGCCAATGTATACAGTGTCCAACTTGTCTGCACCCATTTCCTCCATAGCCATAAATACCATGTCAGGCTCGGGTTTATGTCGTATGCTTGGTTTTTCGCCTATGGCGGACTTTATCCTCTCTCCAAAGAACTTGGCACTTAGACTCTTGACTGCTGAATCTATCTTGTTTGATACAATGGCTATGTCAAAGCCATTTTTAAGAAGCTTATCAAGCATATCAAGGGTTCCCGGGTAAGGTGAGGTCTTTATATCTGAATGAGAATTATAGTAACTGCTAAAATCATCATAGAACTTATCTATAAATCCATCATCTGCTTTGTATTCGGGAGGAACTGCCCTCTCTACCAGCTTTCTGACACCGTTTCCAACAAAATTTCTTACCTCATCCCTTGTTCTTAGAGGAAAATTATGCTTGCCAAGCATGTAGTTCATAGAGTCGGTAAGGTCATCTAGGGTATCAAGAAGAGTTCCATCAAGGTCAAAAATAGCATATCTATTAGTCAATTTCATACCTCCTGACAGGAATAGCTTTCTTTTATATTTCCTTCAAAATCCTTCCACACAAATTCTTTGTTGTCATAAGTCATATAGCCATGGTGGCTGTTTTCCTTAGGTATGGAAGCAGAGCCCGGATTCATATAAATATAGTTATCATAAGCTACGCATTTTGGCACATGCGTATGCCCACATAGCAGGATATCTCCCTTGTGAAGTTTTGGCGGATTGTTCTCGCCAAATATATGTCCATGTGTGGCAAAAATATTGATTCCGTCTACATTTACAATTATATAATCGGCTAGACAAGGAAAATCAAGCACCATTTGGTCTACCTCTGCCTCACAATTTCCTCTTACACAGAGGATTTTATCGCTTAGAGGATTTAAGAGGGCAATAACCTCCTTAGGATTATGTTCAAAGGGCAGGTCATTCCTTGGGCCATGATACAAAATATCCCCTAAAAGAAGGAGTTTATCAGCCTTTTCTTTTTCAAAGCTTTCAATAACCTTTTTGGCATAGTATGCCGAGCCATGAATATCTGATGCTATGAGTAATTTCATTGTTTTTCCTTTCACGCTGTATGAATATAATTTTGTTCTTTACTGATGCTTTCTATAAGTGTAAAGATTATTTTAGCACAAAATTTGTGTGAATGCATCCTTTATAACCTCACAACCTTATCAAACTTCTTCAAATACTCTTCTGCCCAGTCGTGGGTAACTACGAGCCTTGTTTTATCTTTAAGGCTGAAGATGATATCGTTTACAATCCCCTTATTTTCAGGATCCAAGTCAGATGTCGGCTCATCTAAAATGATGATTTCAGGGTTGTCAAACAATGCCCTTGCTATAGATACCCTCTTTTTCTCTCCTCCTGACATTTCGTCAGGATTTAGTTCATCATCCTTATGTAATTCCATAAATTTCTTTAAATTTACCTTTTCAATTATATCCCTAAATCTCTCCTTATCGCCCTCTGAATTACCATTAAACATAGTAACATTATCATATAATGATGACTTAAATATAAAGCTATCCTGAGGGACTAAGTAGACCTTACTGTATAGCTCATCTTCTTTAATGTCCCTTAACTCCTCATTATCATACTTAATTTTACCACTGTATCCCTTAAAAGACTTAAGCAAGAGATTGATTAAAGTAGACTTTCCGGAACCACTTTCACCTGTGATAGCAACTATTTCCCCACTTTCAATATTTAACGAAAATTCATCAAATATCCTTTTATCATCATAAGCAAAGCTTAATTTTTCTATATCTATCGAAGCCTTGTCTCGTTCACTTTTTCTTATATCTAAGCTCTCATTATCAGCAATTTCATTGTTCTTACCTAAATAAGGTCTGAATTTATCTAAAAATACCTTTGCTGATTTCATTTCAACACCATTTTCAATTGCATTTGAAAAGGCATCTGAAAAATTGGCAAAGCCTGACGTTGTTGCTATTACCAGTCCTGGTTCAATTATATTTTTTGTTATTAGAAAAGCACATATTCCGATAAGCAATAGCTGATTAATACTTCCTAAGCTATACATCGTCATCCATATCATATTAATAACTACACCATAATTCTTATATGAATTAGAACGTCTGCTATTGGCTTTCTCAAAAACACTGGCATAAGACTCAGAATTATTTGACCTTTTAATAACATCTAAGCCCTTTACCATTTCCTGTAATCTGCTTAAGTATGCCTCATTTGCAGCAGTTCTCTCTTTATTTATGCTGATTGTTTTACCTGTCATCATCTTACTTACCAATATAGGAATAATTGTCAGAATTACTGTAGCTATCAGCATAAAATAATGTACTCTTAAAAGTGTTACAGCCGCAACTACCACAGAAATTGAATATGATAATATACCAAACACTCCCCAAAGATACCCAGTCCTAAAATCCTCGATATCATTATTCAATAAACTCATATAATAGTCAGAATTTTTTTCTTTAACCTTTGAAAGAGGTAATCTAAACAAGCTCTTAATTATACTAAGTAAAATACTATCTCTGGTATCATACATAAACTTCTGGCAGAATTTCATTTTCATATAGCTGCAACCCCATTGACAGACAAGATAGAGTGTAGTAAGCATTATCTCTTTAACTATGCCATCTGTTTTTAGTTTTACCGCCATATCCATAACACTACTCATGCCAAGAAGAGCCTGCATTATAAATACATCCCCTAATATAGAGAAAAACAAACATATAGCTAACTTAAATTTATTCTCTTTACTAATCAACTTCATTGAACTCCCCCTTTACCACACCAAAATACCTTTTTTTGTAAATCATTAAAATAATCTATATGTCAAACATATCTAATATTGTAACAAAATTAGATTAATTTGAAAAGAGCATCTCATCAGACATTTGCACACTGCTTTTGTCTGGTAAAATGCTCTTTTATCTAATTAACTTGTTATTTTGTGAGTTCTTCCATTTCTTCGATAACTCTTTCAAATACCTGAAGAGCTGAGTTGATTGGCTCTTTGGTTGCCATATCAACTCCTGCAATCCTAAGGAGGCTTACAGGATCCTTGGTACAGCCACTTTGTAAGAACTTCATATAGTCATTTACAGCAGTCTCACCCTCTTTTAGTACACGGTTAGCAATGGCAACTGCAGCTGAGAAGCCTGTTGCATACTGATATACATAGAAATTGTAGTAGAAATGAGGTATCCTCATCCACTCATAACCTATGAGGTCATCGCTAATCATAGCCTCACCATAATACTTCTTATTCAAATTCAAGTAAAGCTCCGTAAGGTTCTCGTGTGTAAGAGGCTCACCAGCTTCGGCCATTTCATTAGAAGTCTTCTCAAACTCAGCAAACATGGTCTGTCTGAATACAGTTCCCTTGAAGCTGTCCATATAATGGTTAAGAAGATATGCTCTTTCCTTGTTGTCCTTGGCATTTTTTAGCATGTACTCCATAAGAAGCACTTCATTTGTAGTGGAAGCAACTTCCGCAACAAAGATTCTATATCTTGAGTCAAGGAAATTCTGAGCCTCGTTTGAGAAATAAGAATGCATAGCATGTCCCATTTCATGCGCCAAGGTGAATACATTGTCAAGGGTTCCGTTAAAGTTAAGAAGAACAAAAGGATGTACCCCATAAACACCTGAAGAATAAGCTCCATTACGCTTTCCTTCATTCTCCACTACATCTATCCAGCGCTCTGCAAACGCCTTCTTTATGAGGTTTACATAGTTGGTGCCAAGAGGCTCTACTGCCTTAAGAACCAACTCCTTTGCCTCTTCAATAGTATACTTAGCATCATAATCCTTGACTATAGGTACATAGATATCGTACATATGAAGCTCATCAACTTCTAAGAGTTTCTTTCTAAGCCTTACATATCTATGCATCTTATCGAGGTTGTCATTAACTGCCTCTACAAGATTTTTATACACTTCAGGAGAAACATTGTTGCCGTCAACAGCCGCTTCCAAGGTAGAGGAATATTTCCTAGCCCTTGCATAGAACATAAGCTGTTTGACCTGTCCTGCATATAAAGTGGCCCAAGTATTCTTAAAACTTCCAAAAGTCTCATAGTACTTCTCAAATACTTCTTTACGAACCCTTCTATCCTTGCTTTCTTCAAGAGGAACAAATCTTCCGTTTGTAATCTGTATCTTCTCTCCCTTTTCATTAGTTATCTCAGGGAATTTGAGATCTGCATTGCCAAGGGTTGCAAAGCCCTCATAAGGAAGATCCGCAAGTTCATTGGTTCCTGCAAGGAGTTTTTCAAGTTCAGGGCTTAGCGAATGCTCCCTACCTCTTCTAACCTCAGTTATGTATATCTTATATTTGTCAAGTTCAGGCTTCTCACCATAGAACTTCTCCAATGTAGCATCATCCACTGCAATGATTTCAGGCTCTAAAAAGGCGAGCTTTTCAGATATTTCCACACCGGCTGACATAGACTTTGAATAAAGAGTCTGCGCGGAGGTTGAAGTTGTATCTACATCTCTCGACTTAAACGCATAGCCATAAACCTTATGCATAATCAAGCTGTCTTTTTCATATATTTCAAGAACCTTATATAAGGTCTCTGCAGATTCAGCTACCTTTCCTGCATAACCTGCTAATTCATCAGCTAAAGACTTCGCCTCTGACAATGCTTTTTCCCATTCACTCTCAGATGCAAATATATCTTCAAGCTTCCAAGTGAGTTCTACATCTACCTCACTTCTCTTTGGCAATTTATTTTCCATTGATAAACTCCTTTTAACAAATATTAGTCATTAATCTCCTAATTTTTTAAGCTCTGTGAGTACCTTAGCAAGCTTCTCATCAGCATCCTCTAAGCTACTTCCCTTAATACCTGCATAGAACTTAATCTTAGGCTCTGTACCTGATGGTCTTACACAGAACCAGGCATCATCTGTCATATCAAAGTAGAGTACATTTGACTTAGGAAGCCCTGTAGTGGTGGTCTCACCTGTAACCAAGTCCTTTACTATATCGTTCTCATAATCTCTTGTTTTAACTACCTTGTATCCTGCAAGCTCAGTTGGAGGGTTCTTACGAAGATTGTCAAGGATTTCATTGATACGCTTAGCTCCGTCTTCTCCTGCAAGAGTCATGGTATAGATACCCTCTTTGAAATATCCATATTTCTCATATATATTTACCATCTGATCCCAAAGAGTGAGTCCCTTATCCATATAGTAAGCAGCAGCCTCACAAAGAGCTACAACCGCCATAATGCCGTCTTTATCCCTTGCATGTGTTCCGATAAGACAGCCATAGCTTTCCTCGAAACCAAATTCATAGGTTCCCTTACCTTTTTCTTCAAAGCCCTTAATCTGCTGGCCTATGAACTTAAATCCGGTTAATACCTCAATCAGATGAATCTTGTAGTATTCAGCTATCTTAAATGCAAGATTAGTAGACACTATTGTTGTAATAAGGGTACTGTCATCTTTAAGCAGTCCTTTTTCCTTCTTTATAGAAAGCTCGTACTCTGCAAGAAGCATACCTGACATATTACCTGTAAACTGGATATAATTTCCTGTCTTTTTATCCTTTGCATATACACCAAGGCGGTCAGCGTCAGGATCATTGGCAAGCACTATATCCGCATCCTTCTCCTTTGCAAGCTTAAGTGCAAGAGTAAAGGCTTTCTCATCCTCAGGATTCGGATAGTCGAGGGTTGTAAAGTCTCCATCAGGCTCTTCCTGTTCCTTAACTATATAAACCTGCTTAAAGCCAAGCTCCTTAAGCATCCTCTGTACAGGTACATTTCCTGTTCCATGGAAAGGAGTGTATACGATTTTAAGATTCTCTGCCTGTTTTTTAATCACTTCAGGGCTGAGAATGAGCTTCTTAAGTTCAGCCACATACTTGTCATCTATATCGGCGCCAATCATATGGAAAAGACCGGCTTTTACAGCCTCTTCTTTGTCCATAGTCTTTATATCAGAAAAAGCTGTTGACTTAACAAGATCAATTATATCCTTATCTACAGGAGGTGTTATCTGGCAGCCATCATCCCAATATACCTTATAGCCATTATATTCCGGTGGGTTATGACTGGCTGTTACCATTATTCCCGCGGTACACTTAAGCTCCCTGACTGCATAAGAAAGCTCAGGTGTTGGACGGAGCGCATCAAAAAGATATGACTTAATGCCATTTGCATTAAGAGTAAGTGCCGCTGCTTCTGCAAATTCAGGCGAAAAATGTCTGGAATCATAAGAAATAGCTACTCCCTTACTTTGAACACCCTTGCTTATGATGTACTTTGCAAGTCCCTGTGTTGCCCTTCTAACAGTATAAAGATTCATGCGGTTGGTACCTGCCCCTACTACACCTCTTAGTCCACCTGTACCAAATTCGAGATCCTTATAGAATCTGTCCCTGATTTCTGCATCATTGCCGGCTATGGCCTTAAGTTCAGCCTTAGTAGCCTCATCAAATACCGGGCTTGTCAACCACTCTTCATAAAGTTTCTTGTCGTCCATACCTTCCTCCTATTCTGCTTCTACACTGCGCATTATATCCATAACCTCAACCTCTGTGTCAAACTTGATTTTGACAATGGCCTGAGGGTGTGGGCAGGATTCAATTTCTACTCCATTTTCATCCCACATATGAAGCACGGTGGCATTAATATCCCTGCCATCTGCCTTCATAATCTGAATCTTGTCCCCAACACTGAATTTGTTCTTCTGTTCAAATACAGCGCTTCCGTCCTCATTTACCTTGTCAATGTACCCATAATACTTACATCCTGTCACATAGGTGTTGTTATCATATATCTGTGAGTCACTGTCAGGCTTATCAAAGAAAAATCCTGTAGTAAAATTACGGTAGGTGCATTTTTTAATCTCCTCAGCATACCAGCCTTTGTTAGCCTCATATAATGCCGCTGACTCAAACCAGTCATCAATAGCCTTTCTATAAGTTCTGGCTACTGTAGCTACATACAGAGCGGTCTTCATACGCCCTTCTATCTTAAAGCTGTCTATACCAGCCTTAACAAGCTCAGGCACATAGTCTATCATACAGAGGTCTTTAGAGTTAAATATATAGGTTCCTCTTTCATTTTCCTCTATAGGCATATATTCGCCAGGCCTGTTCTCCTCCACAACATGGTACTTCCACCTGCAAGGGTGGGTACAGGCTCCCTGATTGGCATCTCTTCCCGTCATATAGTTTGAGAGGAGACACCTTCCGGAGTAAGCCATACACATAGCACCGTGAACGAAGGTCTCTATTTCCTTATCATCCGGTATATGCTTCCTAATCTCCGCAATTTCTGCAAGCGATAACTCTCTTGCAGACACTACTCTGGTGGCTCCAAGCCCATACCAAAAATTAAAATCCGCATAATTAACATTGTTCGCCTGTGTACTTATATGAATATCTATCTCAGGTGCTATCTCTTTGGCAAGCATAAATACACCTGGGTCTGAGATTATGATTGCGTCAGGCTTAATCTCTTTAAGCTCTTTAAAATACTCTCTAACACCCTCCAAATCTTTATCATGGGCTGTGATATTGGCTGTAACAAAGACCTTCTTTCCTTTTTCGTGAGCATATCTAATACCTTCTGTCATATCCTCCTTAGAGAAATTCTTTGCCTTAGCTCTTAGTCCGTACATCTCGCCGCCAATGTATACAGCATCAGCTCCATATTTTATAGCAAGCTTAAGCACTTCAAGACAGCTTGCAGGTATTAACAGTTCCGGTTTTTTTATAACTAAATTTCCTTCCATCTAATCTTCCATTCTAATTCACTTTTTAATAGATACAGCCATACCATCTCCTGTTTCAAGAAACATGGTCGCTAGCTCTTTGTCTGTAGCGAGGACATTTACATACTCTCTCATTCTCTGGTGAATCGTCCTCTCCCTCCTAACCACAGTATATCTTGAATCAAGAAGCCTTCCTTCTTGAAGCATATTATCTGTAATCAGCATCCCACCGGGAGAAAGGAGTTTTTTAATATTTTCAAAAAAATTGATATACTGACCTTTTGCAGCGTCCATAAATATAAAGTCATACTCATTATTGGCTGCTACAAGCTCATTTAAGACATCTAGAGCATCACCCTTAATAAGAGTTATCTGCCCCTTTTTGTCATATTTCTTAAAGTTCTCTTCTGCCTTTACCGCTCTTTCTTCCATTCTTTCAATGGTTGTTATCTTAGCTTTATTGCAAACGAATTCAAGCATAAATAGTGCTGAAAAACCTGTAGCAGTACCTACTTCAAGTATATTTACAGGTTTTTTTAGCTCCAGCATAAATCTAATAAGGCGTTCTCCTCCTTTTCTTATAATGGGAATGCCTTCTTTTATATTCTCTAACTCTAAGTCTACAAGATATTTTGGCAGGCATTCAGGCAGACTTTCTAAAAAGCTCTCAAATCTCTCATGCTCCACCATTATTTATTTTTCTCCGTAGCCTTATCTTTGTTTTTTTTGTTACTCTTTTTTACATCCTTGTCTGTGGACTTTTCCGTAACCTTACCCGGAGTAGTTATGACCTTAAATATAGCATCATAATCCATATCGCTGCTTACAGTATAGGTTCCCGGCAAAATATTCTGCTTGGTTAGCTTTGCCCTCAAATAAAATGAATACTTATTAGCTATAATCTTCTTTGCATCCAAAACCTTTGCTATATCCATAGTCGATTCGCCCTTATTTATAACAAGTTCAGTAGTATAACCTGAATTCTTGGTAACAGAGACAGAACCAAACACCTGATAAGCAAAATTATAGGCATAATGACTTGTTTTAACTACCAGATAGATTATTACCAGGTAAAATATGATGTTCAGAAAGATATGAATAACCGCGCCAAATATATTTAGCACGATTCTTTCTGTTCTTCTACTCGCGGCCAACAGGTCACCTCCATACATTAATACTCAATATCAGCAATGATAGTGATAATCATAGGAGAACGCTTAGTCTGTTTCCATATAAAGTCACTAAGAGCATCCCTGATTTCATTCCTGATTTTGTTTCTTTCAGTTATCCCCTTATCCTGACACTTAATCAAGGCATCATTTACCGTATGCAGGGCTTCTTTAAGAATTGTGTCTGATTCTTTTACATAAATAAAGCCCTTGGTCACGATTTCTGCGTCAGACATCAACAGGTTGCTGCCCTTCTCCATTGCAAATGTAACTATTACCAGTCCGTCCTCGGAAAGCTTCTGTCTGTCCCTCATTACTGAGTTGCCTACATCACCTATACCAAGTCCGTCAACCATTATTCCCTTACATTCTACCTGGTCTATAACCTTACCACTATCTTCCTTAAGCTCAAGAACATTGCCATTCTTTAAGATAAAGATATTATCCTTTGGTATACCCATCTCTTCAGCAAGTTCAGCATGGCGAACCAGATGTCTATACTCTCCATGGATAGGAATAGCAAACTTAGGCTTAATAAGCGAATACATAAGCTTGATTTCTTCCTGACAGGCGTGTCCTGATACATGTGCATCCTGGAAAATAACCTTGGCGCCCTTAAGGTAAAGCTCATTTATAACCCTTGATACGGATTTTTCATTTCCCGGTATCGGAGTCGAGCTAAATACTATGGTATCCCCCGGCTTTATACTTACTTTTTTGTGTATAGAAGCAGCCATCCTGGAAAGTGCAGCCATGGCCTCTCCCTGACTGCCTGTAGTAATAAGCACAATCTGTTCATCAGGATAATCCTTCATCTGGTCAATATTTATAAGAGTGTTTTCCTTGAGATTGATATAGCCTAACTCTCTCGCAATAGAGATAATATTGACCATGCTTCTTCCGTCTACAACTACTTTTCTGTTAAAATTCTCTGCTGAATTGATTATCTGCTGAACTCTGTCTACGTTGGAAGCAAAGGTTGCAACTATAATCCTGTTATTCTTATTTTCCGAAAAAATACTGTCAAAGGTTCTCCCCACAGACCTCTCAGACATTGTAAATCCCGGTTTTAACACGTTTGTGGACTCACACATAAGTGCAAGAACTCCCTTACGGCCTATTTCTCCAAACCTCTGTAAATCAATAGGGTCTCCAAATACAGGAGTATAATCCACCTTGAAGTCTCCAGTATGTACAATAATTCCAACCGGAGAATATATGGCAAGCGAAGCTGCATCACTGATGCTGTGGTTAGTCCTTATAAATTCAATCCTAAAACAGCCCAGATTGATGGACTGTCCGTATTTAACTATCTTACGCTTGGTAGTCTTAAGCATATTTTTTTCGCTTAACTTACTCTCAAGTATTGCAACTGTAAGCCTTGTTGCATACACAGGTACATTGATATCCTTTAAGATATAAGGAAGAGCACCTATATGGTCTTCGTGACCATGCGTAATAACAAAGCCTTTTACTTTATCAATATTCTTTTTTAAATAGCTTACATTTGGAATGACACAGTCAATTCCAAGCATGTCGTCCTCAGGGAATGACATACCGCAATCAACAACAATAATGCTGTCTTCGTATTCAAAAGCGG